>JAIRKS010000011.1 GCA_031259905.1 Odoribacteraceae bacterium | reverse complement strand
TGCTGGTCCAGCCTCTCGAAATCGCAATAATCGACAAACATTTTTCCCTCTTCCAGCGGGAACAACTTGTATATCCCCTGTATCTCGCGAAACTCCCGCATTTTGTCAAAAACCGGCCTGCTGTCCGCCAGTGAACGCGTTAAATTCAGGTACACAAGCGCGCTTTTGTTCGTGTCATAAAACGCCACGGAGACCTCGTCACCGTTTTTCTCGGTAAACACCGGCTGCACCGGGAAAACGAACTCCCCTGGCCCTTGTCCCCGGCTCACGAGATTTCCATGATGCCTGTACCCCGTCGTCGAAAATACCGAGTAACATTTATCCAACTTGGGGGTGATAAAGACCAGGAAAGTATCCGCGACAAACAGGTCTTCCGCCCCGAAACTCTCGATACTTATCCTTTCTCCCGCGAGGTCAACGGAACGCTTGAACTCCACCGTTTTCGGCTTCTTCCCTAAAAAGAGGTTCGACGACCCGTCCTCGCAACCCGACAGCAAGACAGCCGGCAGGACGGATAAAAAGAGTGCACTTTTCAACATACAAGTTTTCATGTTTTCGAATCTTATTTTGTTCATATATATAAATACCTGGTAATCACCTTTACATTTTGCTTTCCCCGGGCAGGATCAATTTCCTTCTCTCGAGCAGAAGTTAATAAACCTACCGTTGCGAAGGTAAGAAGGTCTCCCAATGGCGCAAGACTTTTTCATGATGGTACAAGACTTTTTTGATTTTTCGTTCGACCAATCACATTTTTCGTTCGCCTGTCCACATTTTTCGTTCGACCGTCCAGATTTTTCGGTCGAGCAATCACATTTTTCGTTCGACCAATCACATTTTTCGTTCGACCGTCCACATTTTTCGTTCGACCATCCACATTTTTCGTTCGACCGACCACATTTTTCGTTCGACCGTCCACGTTTGGAACTCCCAATATAATTTTGGGAGCTCCCAAAATGAAATTGGGAGCTCCCAAAATGAAATTGGGAGCTCCCAAAATGAAATTGGGAGCTCCCAAAATAAGATTGGGAGCTCCCAAAATGAAATTGGGAGCTCCCAAAATAAAATTGGGAGCTCCCAAAATGAAATTGGGAGCTCCCAAAATAAGATTGGGAGCTCCCAAAATGAGATTGGGAGCTCCCAAAATGAAATTGGGAGCTCCCAAAATGAGATTGGGAGCTCCCAAAATAAAATTGGGAGCTCCCAAAAAAGACTTTGGAACTCAATAATCGAGTAGCAGGCTTAGAAAACCCGGTTGGGGACGGCTCTTTTCCCGTTGTCGATGACGATTTCTTGACGGGGGCGATCCACAACGCGAAGGGTGACGAAAATATCTCCGGCGGGGACGACGATTAGTCGGGTGGGGATGACGATTAGTCGGGTGGGGACAACGATCAGCCGAGCGGGGACGACGATTAGCCGGGTGGGGACGACGATTAGCCGGGCGAGGATGACGACCGGCCGGGCGAGGACGCGCGCGGCGGGGGAGGGGAGAGGAGACGCGAGGCGGGGGGTATCGAGGAAAATGTTACCTTGCACGCCGGTATTTATCAAGACGAACAAATGAGACGAGAAGTAATATATAGTGTCGTGGCGGTCGCGGCGGTGATCGCGACGGCGGTGATCCTTTCCCGGGGCGACGACGGGGCGGTGACGGGTGGCGACGGTGACGCGCGCGACGAGGTGGAAGAGAGCGCGGCGGTGGCGGTCAGCGAGCGCAGGTACGGCATTGCCGTGGATAGCTTCGAGGTAGAGGAGGGGGTGGTCGCGCGTGGCGAGACGCTCTCCTCGTTGCTGGGGCGCGGCGGCGTGTCGGCGGGGAAGATCGCCGCGTTGCCGTCGCGCGTGGCGGGAGTACTCGACGCGCGGGGAATCCGCGCCGGCAACAGGTACGCGCTCTTCCTGGAGCGGGATAGCGCGCGGGCGCCCCGGTACTTCGTTTACGAACGCGACGCGGCGCGTTACGTGGTGATCGACCTCGCCGGGGAGGGCGCGGCGCGTGCCGGGGAGAAAGAGGTGGTGACGGTCGAGGGGATCACCCGCGCGCGGATCACGTCGTCGCCGTGGAACGATTTGAAGGCTGCCGGCGCCGACCCGGTGCTGGCCCTCGCGCTGGCGGACGTCTACGCGTGGACGGTTGATTTCCACGGGATACGCGCGGGGGATTCCCTCTCCGTGATCCACGAGCGCCCGTTCATCGACGGTCGTCCCGCCGGGCGCGTCGAGGTGAAGGCGGCCGTGTTCACGCGTGGCGGCGAGCGACGCGTCGCCGTGCGATTCCCGCGCGAGGGGCGCGCCGCTTATTTTGACGAGCAAGGAAACAGCCTGCAGAAGGTCTTCCTGAAAGCGCCGTTGAGGTATTCCCGCGTGTCGTCGCGCTTTTCCAACAGCCGCTACCATCCCGTGTTGAAGGTGCATCGCCCGCATCACGGCGTGGATTACGCCGCGCCGGCCGGGACGCCCGTTCACGCCGTGGGCGACGGCACGGTCGTGAAGCGGGAGTACCAGGCGGGCGGCGCGGGGAATTTCGTGACGATCCGTCACGCGAACGCTTACACGACGACTTACATGCACCTCTCCCGCTTCGCGTCCGGGACGAGGGTCGGCGCGCGCGTGGCGCAGGGGGAGGTGATCGGGTACGTCGGGAGCACCGGCTTGTCTACCGGCCCGCACCTCGATTTCAGGATGTACCGGGGCGGAAAGCCGGTGGATCCCCTCGCGGTGGAGTTGCCCGCGGGTGATCCCGTGGCGGGCGAGGATATGGAGCGTTTCCTCCTGCTGAAGGATTCGCTCGTGGCGCGTCTTCGCGGCGAGCGCGTGGCGGGCGAGGCGATGGCCGGCGGTTACCCGCTCCCGGTCGACGAGCGGACGGCGGCGCGCGGGGATGTCGCGGCCCGTGCCGGGGAGGAACGCCTGGCGGCGACCGTCGCGCCCGGCGAGGCGATGGAGTAGCCGGCAGCGCGACTGCCCGTCGCGGGGGGCGGGGAGGAGGGTAAAATTTATTGCCGGGCGGTTCAACGAATCGCCCTCTTTTTTTTACTTTCGCCCGGCAAAAGAAGTACCGTGGAAATAGACAACCTGTATTTAAGAATCCTGCCCGAGGTCGGGGCGAAAAAGGCGACGCTCCTCGAGCAAGAGCTCGGCGCGCGGACGTTCGAGGAGATGTTGTACCACCTCCCTTACCGTTACGTCGATCGCACGCGCTTTTACACGATCGCCGAACTCTCGGCCTCGCTGCCGCACGTGCAGGTCAGGGCGCGCGTCTCCCGCCTGGTGATCACCGGCGAGGGTCGCCGGCAACACGCCGTGGCGACGGCCGACGACGGGACGGGAGAGCTGGAACTCGTCTGGTTCAAGGGCTACAAGTACCTCGCCGGGAAGATCGTCCCCGGCGCCGAGTACGTGATCTTCGGCAAGCCCACGCTCTTTAATAGCAAGCTGAACGTCGTCCACCCGGAGATAGAGCCGTTCGACGCCGACGCCCGCCCGCGCGCCGGCCTGCAGGCGTTGTACCCGACGACGGGGAAGATGAAAAAAGGATACCTGAACTCGAAAGCGATCAGTAACATCCAGGCGGCTATCTTCCGGCGCCTCCACGAGCGGGTCAACGAGACGCTCCCCGCGTGGTTTATCCGCGAGCACCGGCTGGTGTACCTCCACGACGCGCTCTATACCGTGCACTTCCCGCGCGACGCGGGGGAACTCGACAGGGCGTTGTACCGCCTGAAGTTCGAGGAGCTGTTCTATATCCAGCTGCATGTCCTGAAACAGAAGTTCAGGCGCAAGGTTTGTTTCCAGGGCCACCCGTTCACCGTCGTCGGGGACTATTTCCACCGGTTTTACGATCACTACCTGCCCTTCCCGCTCACGGGCGCGCAGAAGCGGGTGATCCGCGAGATCCGGCGGGATTGCGGCTCCGGGAAGCAGATGAACCGCCTGCTGCAGGGGGACGTCGGGAGCGGCAAGACGCTCGTCGCCGTGATGTGCATGTTGCTGGCGCTGGATAACGGCTTCCAGGCTTGCATCATGGCGCCCACGGCTATCCTCGCCGCGCAGCACCACGAGACGATTTCCGGGTTGTTGCGCGAGATGGGCGTGAACGTCGGGTTGCTCACCGGGTCGACAAAGAAGAAGGAGAGGGAGAAGATCCACGCGGGGCTTGCCGACGGGAGCCTGCAGGTGCTCGTCGGGACGCACGCGCTGCTGGAGGACGCGGTGAGCTTCCGGGAGATCGGGCTGGTGGTGATCGACGAGCAGCACCGCTTCGGCGTGGCGCAGCGGGCGAAGTTGTGGGGGAAGAACGCGGTGCCGCCGCACGTGCTGGTGATGACCGCCACGCCGATCCCGCGTACCCTCGCGATGACGCTGTACGGGGACCTGGATGTCTCCGTGATCGACGAGATGCCGCCGGGAAGGAAACCCGTGAACACGCGGCACGTGCACGAGGAACGACGCTTCGAGGCTTACGCTTTTTTGCGCGGCGAGCTGGAAAGGGGACGGCAGGCGTACGTGGTGTACCCGCTGATTTCCGAGTCCGAGACAATGGATTACCGCAACCTGGAGGAGGGGTACGAGCAGGTGAACGGTTATTTCGGGCCGCTCGGCTTTCGCGCCGGTATCGTGCACGGGAGGTTGAAGGCCGCCGAGAAGGAGGAGCAGATGAGGCGGTTCGTGGAGGGGGAGACGCGTATTCTCGTGGCAACGACGGTGATCGAGGTGGGGGTGAATGTCCCGAACGCGACGGTGATGCTGGTCGAGAGCGCCGAGCGGTTCGGTCTGTCGCAGTTGCACCAGCTGCGCGGGCGCGTGGGACGCGGGGGCGACCAGGCGTATTGTATCCTGATGACTTCTTACCGGATTTCCGCCGATTCCAGGAAGCGTATCGACACGATGACTTCCACGAATGACGGGTTCGTGATCGCCGAGGCTGACATGAAGCTCAGGGGAGCGGGGGATGTCGACGGGACGAGGCAGAGCGGGCTGGCGTGTAACTTGCGCGTGGCCGATCTCGGGAAGGACGAGGGGATTCTCTGCCAGGCTGCACGGACGGCCAGCGAGATTCTCGAGAAGGATCCGGAGCTTGTCGACGAGAGGAACGCGGTTCTCGCCGTGCAGGTGAAACGGATCTTCAAAACGAGGGTGAACTGGAGGTATATTAGCTGAATCTAACCCGGTACGGGGCTATTCCACGTGATGTTTTGATGTCGATAGTCGCGCTTCCGGGCGACGGTCCGCCGCGGGAAAACTCCCGGCGAGGGCGGGGAAACTTCCGGCGAGACCGGTGAAACTTCCGGCAAGGCCGGTGAAACTTCCGGCAAGGCCGAGGAAACTTCCGGCAAGGGCGGGGAAACTCTCGATGAGGCCGAGGAAACGATGATGACGCGCGGGCGCTGCCCGGCGCTTTTTTTTTGTCCCGTTGATTCCCGGCAAGGGCAAGGGCACGGGAGTGCCGGGGCGCTTGTCGACGGGATGCAGCGTGCTCCCCTTGATCCCTGGAGGTGTGCCGGCGATGACCCGGCGGGAGACAGCCCCGGACGACGTTCGTTAAACGACCCGGGGATCGAGCAAGGAAGACCGGCCGCGTGCCTTCTCTTGTTCGATCCCCGGGTCGAGTAATGTTTTTTTCCCGTCCGGGTTTCCGCGCTTGCCTGTTATTGTCCGGGGGCGCGCTTAGATCTCTTCTTGTTCTTGCAGGGTTACCTTGTACGGGAAGACGTCCATGAAGCTCGTGTCGGCGAGGGAGACGATCTCGCAGGGGACGATGTACGTGGAGAGGTTATGTTGCAGGTTTTCCAGTGCCCGTTCGAGGGAGCTGCCGGTCACGAGGAAGTAATTATTCACGCGTTTTTCTTTCCCGGTGAGCTGGTCGGCGTCCAGTATGGATACTTTTGCCTTGAACCACTTGTCGTCGTTCCCGTCTTCGGAGATCACCAGCTCGGAGATGTTCGAGCGTTTCAAGCCGGTGATGGTGTATTCTCCCTGTAAGGCCGTGGATAGCTCCGCGACGATCCGGCTTTCCGCTTCCGTGTACGAGACGGCGTCCACGAGGTATTGTTCCGAGACTTTTTTTTCTTTCCCGTCGTCCGTCTGTTTCATGTACTTGATTCTACATTCAAACCAGTTTGCTGTCATTATTTCTTGTGTTAGTTTTTATTTTACGTCCTGTTTTCGCGGCATGAAGATAAAAAAAGGACAGAGGTAGATCTCACCTCTGTCCTTTCGCGCGCGAGATAACGTTAGTAACGTCTCTCGGAATTGTAGCCCCCGCGACGATCCCGGTTGAAACCGCCACCACCGCGATTAGCGCCTCCACGTCCGCCCGCGGGCCTGTCTACACGCGGCTTGGCCAGGTTCACGCTGATCACTTTCCCGTCATACTCGGCCTGGTTCAACTCGTCGATGGCCTTCTGTCCCAACGCTTCGTCAGCCAGTTCCACGAAACCGAAGCCTCTCGAGCGGCCTGTCTCGCGATCCAAGATTACCTTAGCAGAGATGATTTCACCGTAATCGGCAAACAACTCTCTTAAATCAGCATCACTGATGCCGTAACTCAAATTTGAAATGTAGATGTTCATTAAGTATAAAACTTTAAATTAATAATTCGTGTAACCGGGATCGGGGATCGGGATGAAATCTACTTAACGATACATTATTCATGAAAGGAAAGTACTTAACGACAACGAGACCAGTCCGATTACGCGGCAAAGGTACACTCATATTTCGAATAAACAAGTTTTTCAAGATTTTTTTTATCCCGTGCGATGGAAAGTCGCGAAGCCTGCCCGGTCAAGGCGAGATAATCCCGCGCGTATCGTTCAGAAGTGTAAAAAGTGAATACCTTTGCCGGCGAACTTAAACCGTTAATATTATGTGCGGAATTATAGGAATGTTCGACATCGCGTCGAGTCCCGAAGATTACAGGGGACATGTATTGAAAATGACACAGAAGATCCGTCACCGCGGTCCCGACTGGTCGGGGATCTATTGCGGTGGCAGCGCGGTACTCGCGCACGAGCGTCTCTCGATCGTCGACCCGGAGTCCGGCGGGCAACCGCTCAGGAGCAAGGACGGGAAGCTCGTCCTGTCGGTCAACGGAGAGATATACAACCATCGCGAGCTACGCGCCCGGTTGCGGGAGAATTACGAGTTCCAGACGGGATCGGACTGCGAGGTCATCCTGGCGCTCTACCGCGAGCAAGGCCCCGGCTTCATCGAGGAGCTGAACGGCATCTTCGGCTTCGCCCTCTACGACGCGGAGAAAGACGTCTACCTCGTCGCCCGCGATCACGTCGGGATCATCCCCGTGTACAGGGGATGGGACGCCGGGGGGCACTTCTACGTGGCCTCGGAGCTGAAAGCGCTGGAGGGCGTCTGCTCCGCCATCGAGCCGTTCGCGCCGGGCGAGTATTATTACAGCCCGGACAAGGAGCCGCGCAGGTGGTATCATCGCGACTGGACGTCGTACGACGCGGTGCGGGATAACGTCTCCGACGTCGGCGTCCTGCGGGAGTCGCTGGAGGCTGCAGTGCGTCGCCAGCTGATGTCGGACGTCCCGTACGGGGTGCTGCTGTCGGGGGGACTAGACTCGTCGATTGTCTCGGCGATCGCGAGGAAATTCGCCGGCAAGCGCGTCGAGACCGACGGGCGGAGCGAGGCGTGGTGGCCGCGCTTGCACTCGTTTGCCGTGGGGCTGGAAGGCGCGCCGGATCTCCCGGCCGCGCGGACGGTGGCCGGGCACATAGGGACGGTGCATCACGAGATTCATTACACGGTACAGGAGGGGTTGGACGCGTTGCGCGACGTGATCTATTACCTCGAGACGTATGACGTGACGACCGTGCGCGCCTCCACGCCGATGTACCTGCTGGCGCGGGTCATCAAGTCGATGGGGATAAAGATGGTGCTGTCGGGGGAGGGTGCCGACGAGATTTTCGGCGGGTATCTCTACTTCCACAAGGCCCCCGACGCGCGCTCGTTCCACGAGGAGACGGTGCGCAAGCTGGGCAAGCTCTACCTGTACGATTGCCTGCGGGCGAACAAGGCGCTCGCGGCGTGGGGCGTGGAGGGGCGCGTCCCGTTCCTCGACAAGGAATTCCTTGACGTGGCCATGCGGCTCAATCCCGCGGACAAGATGGCCGCGAACGGGAAGATGGAGAAGTGGATCCTGCGCGAGGCGTGCAAGGATCTCCTGCCGGAGAGCGTGGCGTGGCGGCAGAAAGAGCAATTCTCGGACGGCGTGGGGTACGGCTGGATCGACAGCCTCAAGCGCGTCACCGCGGAGGCGGTTAGCGACAGGATGATGTCCCACGCGGCGAGACGCTTCCCCGTCAACCCGCCGCGCAACAAGGAGGAGTACTACTACCGCCTGATCTTCGAGGAGCACTTCCCGTCGGCACAGGCAGCCGCGACGGTTCCCTCCGCGCCGTCGGTCGCGTGCAGCACGCCCGAGGCGCTGGCGTGGGACGCCTCGTTCCGCGGGATGAACGACCCGTCGGGGCGTGCCGTTGGCAGCGTCCACCACCGCGGGCTTTGAGCGTTGATGTTTATCGTTTCATATTACTTGAGAACCATGAGAAAGAGTATACTATTCATTATCCTGTTACTGCCCGCGTTCGATCTCCCGGCGCGGCATCACGACGCGTCCCTGGACGGGGAAGCGATCCGTCGCGTCATGCGCCTGGTGGCCGACTGGCAGCTCGCGCGCCAGCCGCAAGTGAAGCACCAGCCCCTGGGCTGGGAGAACGCGGCCCTGTACATGGGGATGCTCGACTGGGCCGGGATCGCGGGCGAGGGGGAGAACCCTTACGAGCAATTCCTGCTCGACGTTGCCCGTCGCGGCGGGTGGCAGCCGGCCAAGCGGATGTACCATGCCGACGACATCTGCATCAGCCAGGTGTACGTTGATCTTTACAGGAAGCACGGTCGTCCCTCGATGCTCTGGCCGACGTTCGCGCGCGTGCAATGGGTGATGGCGAATCCCCCGGCGAACAACATGCAGCTGGATTACCGGACGGGCGAGGGGCTGGACAAGTGGAGCTGGTGCGACGCGCTGTTCATGGCGCCGGCCGTCTACGTGAAGCTCTACCGCCTGACGGGCGAGCGGCGCTACATGAGGTTTGCCGACAAGGAGTTCAAGGAGACGTGCGCGTACCTTTACGACAAGGAGGAGCGTCTTTTCTTCCGCGACTGGAATTACTTCGAGCGGCGCGAGGCGAACGGTCGCAAGGTCTTCTGGGGCCGCGGCAACGGCTGGGTTGCCGGCGGGCTGGCGGAGATATTAAAGGAGTTGCCGCGTGGCGACCGTTACCGTCCCTTCTACGAGCGCCTGTTCGTCGAGCTGTGCGATCGCTTGCGCGCGCTCCAGCAGCCGGACGGTTACTGGCGCGCCAGCTTGCTTGACCCGGCGAGTTACCCGTCGCCGGAGACCAGCTCCACGGGATTCATTCTCTACGCGTTCGCTTACGGCGTGAACGAGGGGATCCTGCCCGCCGGGACGTTC
>JAIRKS010000086.1 GCA_031259905.1 Odoribacteraceae bacterium | reverse complement strand
GCCCGTCGTGTCACCGTTGGCATCGTGCGTGTAACTGCCCGTGGCATTATTCCTTCGTGCGTACACGTCTCCCGGGGGCGATCCATTCACACGTTCTGTCAGGCTAACCAATGACTCGCTGTTATAACCCGTGTAAGCCAATCGTCCCAGCTCGTCGTAACCATATGTCATTGTAGCTTGAAGCACGCCATTCAACAATATCTCCCCTGCAAGGAGTCTGCCCGCGTGATCGTGAGAGTAGTTTGTCCGCACGATCGTCGTGCTCGTGCCATCCAGGTGACGTTCTTCCAGCACGAGTAACTTCTCGTAAGTCTTCAGTCCACGAGAGACAGCACAAACATCTGACGTCGATACCACTCCCGCGGGGCGGGGGGCGGAAGAGCGTGCCGGTCGTCGCGTTCGCTTGCCGTTCGGATTATAATAGCTACATTTACGCGATCGTTCGGGGCGGGTATCCCGTGCCGCGAGCGACGTCGCAATACTTTAACACGTTAATCACTATGAACACGAGATTCCTGCTTTATTTCCTCCTGCTCGCCGGGCTGTTCTCCACCGCGCGCGCCCAGGAGGTGGAAAAGATACGGGCCAAAGGACGGGTGCTGGATGAACAGACCAACGAGCCGATGGCTTTCGTGAACATCGGGCTGGTCGGCACCATGCTGGGCGTGGCCTCGAACACCGATGGCTATTTCGAGCTGGCGGTCCCCACGCGGTACGCTAACCACGCGACGCGTTTCTCGGCAGTCGGCTACGCCTCGCGCGAGATGCCGTTCCACGAGCTGCAAGGGAACGAGGAGATCGTTATCCGCCTGAAGCCGGTGGCCTACACGCTGGCCAACGTGCAGGTGGTCGGGGCGGTAGACGTTACCCGCCGCCTCCTGGAAAAGGTGGTCGGTAACATCCCGCGGAACTACATCCCGCGCCCTTACAACTACGAGGGATACTTCGAGCGCGTGATCTCCGTGAACGGCGAGGAGAAAGAAAAGAAAGAGGCCATCGTGCTGCTCCACGACAAGCGAGGGTACGAGCGGGTGGACGCGGCACAGGCGTTCGCCGACCTGAACTATACCTTCACGCGCGTGCGGCGCGGCAAGTCGCCCGACCCGGTGGCCGGGGGGATGACCTGTTTCGACGACATCGTCACGGCCGACGTGGTGAGGCACGTGCACAACGTCCTCGACACGAAGAATTATCGCGACTACCGCTTCCGGGATAAGGGGAAGACGCTCCACGACGGGGATACCGTGCAGGTGATCGCCTTCGAGTGCACGCGCCCCACCCTGTCGACGACCGGCAGCTACTCGCCACTGGCGTACAGCGGGGAGATTTACATCAAGATGAAAGACCTCACGGTGATCAAGTACGTCGCGACGATCACCTCCCCTCACCTCAACGTCATGGGACGAAACCTCGTCCCGGTGAACGAGCCGCGGCAGGAGAAATGCACCATGACGATGACCACCAACTACAAGAAAGTCTCCTCCTACTATTTCCTGGGCGGCGCGAGCATCGACTACTCGTACAACTCCGGCAACGACCGGGTGAGGGGACGACTGCAATATCACACCACCGGCGTCCGTCTCGATAACCCGCGACCGGTTGACGGCCGCCTCTACCACGAGCAAGTAGAGACCGACTACAGTTTCTGGGATCATTACACGCTCTCCCTCGAGGAAGAACAATAATTCAACACGTCATACAATGCAAGAAAAGATTCTCGTGCTGGACTTCGGGTCACAGTACACGCAATTAATCGCTAGGCGGGTTAGAGAACTAAACGTCTATTGCGAGATACACCCCTACCACGACGTCCCCCTCCCGGACGCCTCCGTGAAGGGCGTGATCCTCTCCGGCAGCCCCTTCTCCGTCCTCGACGAGAAGGCCCCTCGCCCCGACCTCTCGTCGATCGAGGGCAAGTTACCGCTCCTCGGCATCTGCTACGGGGCGCAATACCTGGCCCATCGCCACGGCGGGATAGTCAAATCCTCCAACTCGCGGGAATACGGGCAAGCCACCCTCTCGCGCGTGGACGGGGAATGTCCCCTCTTCCGGGGAGTCAGCGACGGATCGCGGGTGTGGATGTCGCACGGGGACACCATCGAATCGTTGCCGCCGGGATACCGCGCGGTGGCCGGCACCACCACCGGCGTGACGAACGCCGCCTATCGCGTGGAAGGAGAACAAACCTTCGGCATACAGTTCCACCCGGAAGTCTACCACACCGTCCAGGGGAAGACGCTGCTGGAAAACTTCGTCGCCGGCATCTGCGGCTGCAAGCAGGAATGGACGCCCGGCTCGTTCATCGAGTCGACGGTAAACGAGCTGAAAAACAAGATCGGTGACGACCGGGTCATCCTCGGTCTCTCCGGCGGGGTCGACTCCACGGTAGCGGCCATGCTGCTCCACCGCGCCATCGGGCAACGCCTGACGTGCATCTTCGTCGACAACGGCCTGTTGCGCCTGGGAGAGTACACCTCCGTGATGGAGGCGTACAAGGAGCTGGGACTACAGGTGATCGGCGTCGATGCCGGCGACCTCTTCCTGTCGCGGCTGGCAGGCGTCGAGGAGCCGGAGGAAAAGCGGAAAATCATCGGGAGCACCTTCATCGACGTCTTCGACGACAAGGCCGGGCAGATCCCCGACGCCCGCTGGCTGGCGCAAGGCACGATCTATCCCGACGTCATCGAATCGCTCTCCGTGAACGGCCCCTCGCAAACCATCAAATCGCACCACAACGTGGGCGGGCTACCCGGCTACATGAAGCTAAAGATCGTGGAACCCCTCCGCCTCCTCTTCAAGGACGAGGTCCGTCGCGTGGGCGATCGCCTCGGCCTGCCGTGGAAATTCCTGCGTCGCCACCCCTTCCCCGGCCCCGGCCTGGCCATCCGCGTGCTCGGCGAGGTCACGCGCGAGAAGATCCGGCTGCTGCGCGAGGCCGACGCGATCTACATCACCTCCCTGCAAGAGGCCGGCCTGTACGACAGCGTCTGGCAGGCCGCCACCATCCTGCTCCCCGTGCGGAGCGTCGGCGTCATGGGCGACGAGCGCACGTACGAGAACGTCGTGGCGTTGCGCGCCGTGGAGTCCACGGACGGCATGACGGCCGACTGGTGCCATCTCCCGCACGATTTCCTCGCGAGGGTCTCCAACCAGATCATCAACAACGTCCGGGGGATCAACCGCGTGGTCTACGACATCAGTTCCAAACCTCCAGCCACTATCGAATGGGAATAATGAAAGGCTCGATCGCCGGGAAGTTCAAGAAACGCCTGGAAAACCCCTCGCTGAAAGTCGCGATCATCCCGCACATCTCCGCCGACGGGGACGCGGCAGGCGCGTGTTCCGCCCTGTGGCAGGTACTCGACCGGCTGGGGATAGAGGCGCGCGTGATCACGTGCGATTACTTCCCCGACTACCTGAGGTGGTTGAAGCGCCTGCCGGACGCCATCTCCTTCCAGAACCGACCCGCGGAGTGCAAGCAATGGCTGCAGGAGGCCGGGCTGCTCTGCATGATCGATCACAACACCTTCGAGCGCGAGGGCGACCTGGAGCCTTTCACGAGGCAGTTCCAGGGCGAGATCATGATGATCGACCATCATCCCGACCCGATCGAGGTCACGTACCGCTTCTCCGACACGCGGGTCTCCTCCACCTGCGAGCTGCTCTACATCCTGGTCACGCGCCTCTGGGGCAGGAAGATTGTCGACGCGAGGATCGCCGACGCTATCTACACCGGCATCACGACCGACACGGGGGGATTCAGCCACAACTCCTCGCGCCCGAACACGTACCGGGTCGTCGCCGAGTTGCTCTCGCGGGGATTAGACAAGGAGGGCGTCTTCGACAGGATTTACCAGCGCAACACCCTCTCGCGCCTTCGCCTCGAGGGGCATTGCCTGCTGAACAAGATGACGATCGAGGAGCGTTACCCGCTGGCGATCATCCCCGTCACGTTGCACGAGCTGGAAACTTTCCACTTCAAGGAGGGCGATCTCGAGGGGATCGTGAACATGCCGCTCACGATCGCCGGGGTGTTCGTCTCCGTGCAGGTTACCGAGCGGGAGAAGCGCGTGAAGCTCTCCTTCCGGTCGAAGGGGGAGATTCCCGTCAACGAGTGGGCGCGACGTTTCTTTAACGGCGGCGGTCACAAGAACGCGGCCGGCGGTCAGCTGGATCTACCGATCGACGCCTGCCTGCAAAGGTTACGCGAGAGCGCCGCGTGGTTTTTCGACGAGTACCTGGACGCTTCCCTGCTTTATCCCTGATTTTTTCTTTCCGGCGGGCGACGTTGTAGCGCCCGCCCTATCCCTTTTTCCCACGCGATCACCGCGGGGTAACTACCTGTTTTTTATCACGTCGACGTGACGGCTTCTTTCTTGCCCGGCACGCGGAGGAACGTCCCGCGGGCCGGGTGAATCACGGTGTTTTCATGCACGGGCACGATGCTCGC
>JAIRKS010000061.1 GCA_031259905.1 Odoribacteraceae bacterium | reverse complement strand
CCCTGGACGCACGAGGACGCGATGGTAGGCGTCACCGAGGCAACGCGCGATTTCACCTTCTCTTCCGAGCAGGTGTTCGCCCTGCACGTCCCGCGACTGCTCGAATACGCCGCCGGGCGTCTCTACGAGCAGGGCTACAGCCCGGGCCGCTTACTCCAGTTTAACGACGACGATGTCAACGCCCTCTATCCCTCCGTCTCGGACTGGCGACGCCTCTTCCTCTGGACGCCGCAGGTGACCTCGCGGGTACGATACACCACCAAGCTATCGCGTCCCGACGGACAGCTCGCCGCGCTATCCGGCCGTCTCCCGGTGATCCGTCTCCCGGAGATGTACCTCGTTTCCGCCGAGGCTTCCATCGCCACCGACCCGGACAAGAGCCGCGAGCGGGTCAATGAACTCAGGCGCCACCGCGAGTGCGACATCCTCATCCCCGACAACGTCGTCGACCCGGAAACCCTCCACGCCGAGATCCTGCTCGAGTACCGCCGAGAATTCATCGCCGAGGGCGTCCTCTTCTACTACTACAAGCGCCTCGACGCCGCACGCGTGGAAGGCGTCGCCGGGGACTTCGACAAGGCACGTTACCTGTTGCCGCGCCCTCTCGAAGAAATCGAATTTGGAAACAGATAATAATGAAATAACATGAAAACAAGATTACATGCGGCCCTCCTGCTCGCCGCGCTCTGCCTCGCCGCCTGCGAGAACGACGAGTACCTCTACCGCGACATCTCCGCCCGTCTCTGGCTGGGAGAGACCTACACGTCCGGCAACCTAATCATCACGCGCGACTCCACCACCCTCTCCTTCATGATGCTCGACGCGTCGGTCACGGAGGACACCCTCCACGTCACCGCGAACGTCACCGGCAACCGCGCTCCCCTTCCCCGTCCCTTCATCCTCGAGGTGGTCGCGGAGGAGACGAACGTCCCCGCCGGCGCCTACACGATCGGCGAGACGGTGATCCCCGCCGACTCGTTCAGCGTCCGCGTCCCCGTGATCGTCAAGAAAGAGATCTCCGGCATGAACCTCCGGGAGACGATGGCGCAACTCACCCTCCGCTTTGTCCCCAACGAACATTTCCTGCACGGCGCGCCCGGGTGGGATACCTTCAAGGTGCTCTGGAGCGATTACCTGACGCAGCCCGACTCGTGGACCAGCTACATCGCCAACTACCTCGGCACGTTCAGCCAGGCCCGCTACAAGTTTATCATCGACAATGCCGGGGAGACCGACTTCTCCCGCTACCAGAACAACCTCACGATGATCCAGGCCCTGCAATCCTACCTGCGCAAGACGCTCGCCACCTACAATGCCGGTCACGACGAGCCGTATCTCGACGATGACGGCACACCATTAACCTTTTAACACGTGAACATGAAACAATACATCTTACCGCTCGCGTTCGCCTGCGCCGTCGTTCTCCCTTCCTGTTTCGACGACAAAGGCAACTACGACTACGTCGCCCTGTCCGGTTTTTACGTTGACACGACCGACGCGGTCTCTCTCCCCGTCCACTCACAGTTCGACACGCTGTACCTGAACCCGCGCCTCGTCTACGACGGGGACAAGGGCGATCTCTCGTTCGCGTGGACAATCTATTTCTACACCTCCAGCCTGACCGGTAACCCGGCCACTCTCCTGGCCACCACCGAGGAACTCGCCGCGCCCATCGCCGCTTTCCCCGGGCGATACTGGGTCGAGTTCCGCGCCACCGACAAGCAAAACGGGAGGATCGCCACCCGGCGCTACTCCCTCACGGTGGAAAGCAGCGGGTCGGGGCTACTCGTGCTGCACGAACGCGACGGCCTCGTCGACCTCGACCTGGTCAAGACGCGCCTCCTCACCGGCAATATCGCCCGCGACGAGGTCAAGCGGAGAATGTACACCCAGGCCAATCCCGATCACCCGCTCACCGGGACGCCCGTCGCCGTCGACATGATGAATTACATGACGCAACGCTACATCGCCATATACACCTCCGATGACGGTGTCAACATCTCGCCCGATGACATGAGCGTCACGAAAACCTTCCGCGACCTCTTTCTCTTCGCCCCGCGCGTCGCCCGCCCCGGGGGCTACCTCGTCCCTTACGGCGTGCTCTCCGCGTCGCCCGGCGAAACGAGCGACGGCATGGAGATGCTCGTCAGCGACGGGGTCTGTTACTCCAACGCCGTGTTGTTCGCGGTACTCCTCGGCGGGCAACCGATCTTCGCCGAGCGCTCTTCCACCGCAGGGGAATATCGCGCCGCCCCCTATCCTTTCATGGGATTCGGGCAGATCGTGATCTACGACGAGCTGAACGGGAGGTTCATGAGCGGGAGTACCGTCGCGACGACCCTTTCCACGGTGGCAGGCAGCGGCGATAAATTCTCCTTCGGGAATATCGGCCGCGAACTCGTCCACCTCGCCTACGGCTTCAACGGGCAGTACATGATCTACGCCATCTTCAAGAACCGCGTGGACGACGGCGCGCGCTACCTCTACGTCATGGACTTTTACTCCACG
>JAIRKS010000058.1 GCA_031259905.1 Odoribacteraceae bacterium | reverse complement strand
GGCTACAACCTCACCATCGCCCCGGCCGCCTCCACGTGCGACGGCCTGCTGGATCTCTGCATCATCAAGCGCCCTCCCCTCTACCTCCTCCCCCTCTACCTTTTCCGCGCCATGACCCGACGCCTCGCGGATTCCCCCTATTACCGCGAAACACGACACGAGGAGATCATCATCGAGGGCGACTTCTCCACCGGACACCTCGACGGGGATCCCTGCACTTTCACGTCACCCGTCCGCGCGCGCGTCATCCCCGGCGCGTTGCGCATCATCGTGCCGTCACGTACCGGGGGACGGTAAACGACACGGCACGTCCCCACCACCCCGGAAAAACATGATGGCGGGACGATGGAACATGGTGGCGGGGCGGTGGTACATGATGGCGGGGTGGTGGTACATGATGGCGGGGTGGTGGAACATGGTGGCGGGGCGGTGGTACATGATGGCGGGGCAGTGGAACATGGTGGCGGGGCGATGGAACATGGTGGCGGGGCGGTGGTACATGGTGGCGGGGCGGTGGGACATGATGGCGAGGCGGTGGTACACCGTGTACCACCTCGGAATATAACTTTTTTTTAACGCGAAAAGGCGTGAAAATGGCCGTATCGCCAATAACAGCAATCAACTCTTAAAGGATACTAACACGAGGGCACTCGCACGACGTTTCGCGCCTGGGCAGTCCCGTGAAGGCGCTAAGCAGGCAGGGAGGAGACACTCCATCCTGTCTGGTAAGGGAGAGATCAGGGACGGGAGAAGTTGGAGAGGAAGTCGCGATGTCCCCCCCCCTGCCTGGCGAGGGACGGGTCAGGGGCGGGAGAAGCTGGCGAGGAAGTCACGGAGCAACTCTTGCAGCTGTCGGGGAGTGCACGTGTAATTATTGACGATAATCGTGAACGCCAGCCAGCCGTCGCGGGGAGAGAACAGGTAGCCGGCGAGCGCGCGCACCCGCGTCATGGAGCCGGTCTTGGCTCGCAGGTGAGGGCCGAGAGAGGGGTGAGCGGCATAAACGGCGAGAGACGCGTCCACCATCCCCTCCGGGAGCGACGCCAGGAAGGCGGGCGAGCGCGGGTAAGCCCACGCGAGGAAATCAGTAAAAAAACCGGCCGGCGCCGCGTTCGCCGGCGAGAGGCCACACGCGTCCTCGATGATCACGCCCGACGTGTCTATCCCGGCGCTACCGAGCCGCTCCTTCGCCGCCCGACCGAAAGCCGCGGGATCTACCAGCGCCCCCAGCGCCTCCGCGAAGAGGTTGACGCTCTTCCTGTTCGTTTGATAGACGATCTCCTCCAGCGGCGGGGACTCCACCGTCAAGAGCACGCGCCGCTCCTCGCCCGGCGCGGGAAGATCCCCCGGCAAACCGTCGCGACCCACGGCGATGCCCTCCTCCTCCAGCAACGCGGTCAGCTCCCGCGCGAACGCCCGTGAAGGCGCGTGCATGGCCCCCTTCACGGGATAACAAGGGGGATCACCCGTCACGCTGCCCGCCAGCAGCAGCCGCGAGGCGAGCGGGCCGCCGTATATCCAAACGTCGTTCCTCCCCGCCGGGTCGGTAATCGCCCGGTTATCGAGGGCAAGCTCCATCGTCGGCGGGTCAACGGCGAGGATCCTCGCCGGCTCACCCGGTTGCCCGGCCGCCAGGGTGATCGTGTACGTGTTGTCCCTGTAATTAAAAGGGTGATACAGCGCGCCGTAATAGTTGGAGACGTCCTCCCACGGCCACGAGCCGGGCACGCGGGGCGGGTCGCCGCGCTCCTCCACGACGGGCGGCGAGAGGAGGCGCTTGATGCCGGCCCGTCGCGTCGCCTCCACGACTTGCCGCGGGAAGGAATCGCCGGGGAAACAGGCAGATCCCAACGCGGGATCCCCTCCCGCCGTGATGACGAGTTGCCCGTGCAGCACCCCGTCGCGGATCGTGCCGGAGTGAGAGAGGGTCGTGCGGTACGTGAACGCCGCGCCCTCCTTCTCCAGCGCGAGGAACGCGGGGAGGAGCTTCATGACCGATGCCGGTCGCAGGGAAAGTCGCGGGTTATACTCGTGCACGACCCGCCCGTCGTCCACGCGCTTGACGGAGATGCTGATCGAGGCGTGCTCCAGGCCGGGGGCGCGCTGGAGATCCCGCGGCGTCGCCGCCGGCCGCGCGAGCAGCAGGGACGGGAGGAAGGAAAGACCGCACGCGAGGAGTAACCGCCCGTTCATTCTTCTATCGAGCGCAGGATCTTCTCCACCTCCACCTCCGTGTCGTGCAACCTGGTCTTGCAAAAGGCCACGAGCCAGGCGACGCGCTTCACTTTCTCCCCGAGGTCATCCACGTCCAACTCGTTTGCCTCCAGCTTCTCGATCATCTGCTCGATCTCTTTTATCGCTTCCTTGTACGTTAGTTTATCCATACTTTTTTCGTGTTAAAGGTCCATGCTATTTTTTAATCTCCTTGATCTCGCTCACGACGCGCCCGTGGAGCAGTTCGGTCTCCACGATGTCGCCGCGCTCCAGGGCGGACGCGTCGCGCGCGACCTTCCCGTTGACGCGCGTGATGGAGTACCCGCGTTCCAGGACGCGTCGCGGGTCGGCGCCGGCGGCCTTCGTCCCGGCCAGCTCCAGGGCGTGACGCCTAGCGGCGAGCAAGCGCTCCACGTGCACGCGACACTCCCGGCAGAGTTCCCCCAGGCGCGCGGCGTGACGGTGAAAGCGCGCGGCGAGATGTCCCTCCAGGAGATCGCCGAACCGCGCGAGCGTGTCCGTGCGACGTTGCAGGAGGAGCGTCGAGCGATGGTCGATCTCCCGCGAGGCGCGGGCGAGGCGTACGTCCTGCCGCTCGAGCAGGGCACGCGTCAATCTCCCGACGGCACTCGCGCGGGCCACCTGCCGCTGGTTCTCCTCCCGCGACAGGCGTTTGACCGCCGTGATGAAGCGCGCGCGCCCCTCCTCGAGAAGCTCGTCGGCATCCCGGAACGCCTTCAACAGGAAGTCGGCAACGGCCGTGGGGGTCTTCAACGACACGTGGGCCACCCGGTCGACGATGCTCTCGTCGCGCTCGTGACCGATCCCGGCGAGCACCGGCAAGGGGAAGCACGCGACGTTGAGCGCTAACTCGTGAGAATTAAAGCAACTCAGGTCGGCACGCGATCCCCCCCCGCGGACGATGACGACGACGTCGAAGAGATCGCCGGCAGCGTGTACTCGCTCCAGGGCGTCGATGATCGACTCGGCGCTCTTCTCTCCCTGCATGACCGCGTGGAAGAGGCAAGTATGGAAGGCGTACCCGCGGGCGTTCGCGCGCAGCTGGTTCACGAAATCCTCGTACCCGGCGGCGGTCGGCGAGGAGATGATGGCGATGGATTTCGGTAACGCGGGGAACGGCAACGAGCGGTTCATGTCGATCACGCCGTCGTGCGTCAGGCGGTCGATGATCTCTCGCCGCGTCCTCTCGAGGTTACCGATCGTGAAGGAGGGGTCAATGTCCCTGACGTTAAGCGAGTAGCCGTATAGCTCGTGGAAGGTGATTTCTACTTCCAGCAGTACCTTCAAGCCGGGTTGCAACGCCTGCCCGGTGACGGCCTCGAAGGCGGGTTTTAGTGAACGGTAGACGAACGCCCAGATCACGGCACGCGAGGAGGCGATGATCACGTTGTCTTCTTCCCGTTTCTCGACCAGCTCGATGTAACAGTGCCCGGAACGGTTTTCCTTGACGTCGGCGATCTCGGCGATCACCCACCTGGCGCCCGGCAGGTTCTCGTGCAAGAGCTGCTTGACAAGCTCGTTTAAGCGGTATAAGCCGATGGCATTCATCGCGGGATACTGGTGTTTAGTGTTTCACGTGTTGCCTGCCGGTTACCAGAACTTGTCGACGGTCCGGTTCAATTCATCCAGGTAACCCAGTAGCTCTTCCCTTCCCTGGCGACTCTCCGCCGAGGTCAGGAACGTTTTCGGCATGCTCTCCCACTGTTCAAGCATCACGTTCTCGTACGCGGCCATGCTGTCGCGACACGCGCGTGCGGTCAGCTTGTCGGCCTTGGTGAAGACGATCGCGAACGGGATGCCGTTCTCTCCCAGCCAGGCCATGAACTCCAGGTCGATCGCGCGCGGGGCGTGACGACTATCCACCAGCACGAACAGGCAAACCATGTTTTCCCGGTGCAGGATGTAGTCACGAATGAGCGCGTTGAATTGTTTCCGCGATTCCCTGGAGGATTTGACGTACCCGTAGCCGGGAAGATCTACGAGGTACCACTCGTTATTGACCAGGAAATGGTTTATTAACCGCGTCTTGCCGGGCGTGGAGGAGGTCTTCGCCAGTTTACCGTTGTTGGTTAGCATGTTGATCAACGACGATTTCCCGACGTTAGACCTCCCGATAAAAGCGTACTCGTGCCGGTCCGGGGCCGGGCATTGCCTCACGTCTGTATTACTCGTCACGAACGTTGCACCGCGAATTTCCATGATACTCGATTTTAAGGATACCGTGTCGGGGGGAATCGCCGGGCGATTCCCTTCAGGATCTGCTAAAGTTCCTGGGTTTTTTGGGGTTGCTTCCCGGTTTCCCGCGACGTTTCCCAGGGGTTTCTTCCTCGCGCCGCCGGCTGTACCTGCCCCGGCGGTCGTACCCGGACCTGCTGGAGAAGGCAGGCGCGCGACCACCGCGGCGATCCCGGCCGCGAGCGCCGCTCTCGACCCGACCGGAGAAGGGAACGAGCGTCACCGGTATGCCGTTAAAGAATACCCGCTTGAAGTCCACGAAGAAATCATGAGCGCTACTCTCGTCGATCTCGAAGCGGGTGTCGGTATCGTATATCTGTATGCCGCCCACCTCCACGTTGCGGTGACGGGAATTCTGGTTAATCAAGGCCATCAAGTCGCGGGGGGTCATCCCGTCCTCTCGCCCGACATTCATCGAGAAGGCACTGAAGAAGATCTCCCTGCCGCGATCACCACGATCGCCGCGATCGCCACGATCACCACGATCGCCACGATCACCGCGTTCGCCTCGCTCGCCGCGATCACCACGATCACCACGATCGCCGCGTTCTCCCCGTCCGCCTCGTTCACCTCGTCCGCCTCGTTCACCTCGTTCTCCTCGTTCACCTCGCTCGCCCCGTTCCCCGGCCGATAAGTTCAGGTCTTCCGTGTCCTTGTATTTCTTCAAGAGTTTACCGAACTCGTAGGAGACTAAATGCTGTATTAATTCTTCCTTGCTCAATGCCTCGAATTTCTCGAAAACCCCCTGGTCATAGCGCTCCAACTCTTCCTGCATCTCGGAGTTCAAGATCTTGTCGGCGTAGAAGGCGAGCTGCGCCCGGCAGATACTGTCGCCATCGGGCACTTCCTGGTAGATGAATTGTTTTTTCAACATCCCCTCGATGCGGCGTAACTTGCCCTTCTCGCGGGAGTGAATGATCGCGATGGAGATTCCTTCCTTCCCCGCGCGTCCGGTGCGTCCACTGCGGTGGGTATAGCTCTCCACGTCGTCAGGCAGGTTGTAGTTGATGACGTGCGTCAGGCAATCCACGTCCAGTCCCCTGGCCGCGACGTCGGTGGCCACGAGAACTTTTAAGCGCTTGGAGCGGAAGGCGGCCATCACGTTGTCCCGTTGCGCCTGGCTCAGGTCGCCGTGCAGGGCGTCGCAGTCGATACCGTCTTTCTGCAAATGCTTGGCAATATCGCTCGCGTCATTCTTCGTGCGGGTAAAGATGATAGCGTACATGTCCGGTGCACAGTCGACGACCCGGCGCAGTGTCTCGTAACAGTCCTTGGCACGCACCATGTAGTAGTGGTGCGAGACCGTGTCTGCCCCCTGGTTTTTCTTCCCGACGGCGATTTCCACGGGGTTCACCAGGTAGTTTTTGGCGATTCTCTCCACCTCTTTCGGCATTGTTGCCGAGAAGAGGTAGGTGTTTTTCTCTTTTGGCGTGGCCTCGAGGATGGAATTTAATTCCTCCTGGAAACCCATGTTCAACATCTCGTCGGCCTCGTCCAGCACCACGGCGAATATCGTCCCGATGTGTACTACCCCGCGTTCCAGTAAATCAACCAGCCGCCCCGGCGTTGCCACGATGATGTGTACCCCGCGTTGTACTTCCCGTATCTGTTTCCGGATATCGGTGCCCCCGTACACGCAGGTGACGCTGATGTCTTTCCTGTGCTTCGAGTAATTCTTCAGATCATTCCCGATCTGCACGCACAATTCCCGCGTGGGGCTTAAGATCAACACCTGGGTGTCTTTATTCCCCGCGTCGATCTTTTGCAGTAACGGTAGCCCGAAGGCGGCCGTCTTTCCCGTTCCCGTTTGAGCCAGAACGACCAGGTCGTTTGTTTCGCCCAAAATCACGGGAATTGTCTTCTCTTGTACAGGAGTCGGTGTTTCAAAGCCCAAATCCGCGATCCCTTGAAGAATCTCCCCGTCTAAACCTAATTCTCTAAATCTTTCCATTTTTTATTTATTCAACTATATACATTACAGAGGACGTCGCCGTGCTCTTTCTAAATCTTATTCACTTTTATTCTTCGCCGGGTATAGGCCGGCGTCATCTTCAACTCGCGTATTTCCTCGACAGTAAGATCAGGTTGCAAGGACACGTCCGGTTTCTTCAATATCATGCCGGCGTAATCGATCACGCTATCGTTGTTCTGGTACGTCTCTTCCCGTGCTGTCCCGGAATCCATCCCGGGAATATTCACCGGCGCGTCGTCCACCTCCGTGAAGGGGAAGCCCGTGGCGATGATCGTCACGGAGAGATCTTCTCCCAACGTCTCGTCCATACCGACACCCCAGATTACCGAAACATCCCCCACCCGGTCAGTCATGTAAGAGGTGATCGTTATCAACTCGGGTACCGAAATCTCGTTATCGTCAATGCCCGAAGAGATGCTCAACAAGATGTCGTTGGCATCCGACAGGTCGCTTATATTGAGCAGCGGGCTATTCAGCGCTTCCGCGATCACCCGTTCCGCCCGGCCCTTGCCCGATGCCTTGGCCGCTCCCATGATGGCCATGCGACTATTGGTCAGCACCGTCTTCACGTCGGAGAAATCCACGTTGATGTACCCCGGCAAGGTGATGATCTCGGCGATGCCTTTCACCGCGACCTTTAACACGTCGTTGGCCTTGTTAAAGGCGTCGGTCTGCGTTCTCGACCCGTACAAGCTACAGATTTTCTCGTTATCAATGACGAGCAGCGCGTCCACGTGCTCCTGCATCCGCTTGATCCCCTCGTGTGCTTGTTTGACCCGCTTCGGGCCATCCGAGCGCATGGGGAAGGTTACCACGCCCACGGTGAGGATATTCATCTCCTTGGCCGCCTTGGCGATCACGGGGGCGGCGCCTGTCCCGGTCCCCCCGCCCATCGTCGCCGTGATGAAAGCCATCTTGGTATTCTCCCGCAACATGGATTCTATTTCCTCTAAACTCTCGAGAGCAGCGGCCTCGCCCCTTTCGGGATTGTTGCCGGCGCCCTCTCCCCCCGTCAAGCTCTGGCCCAGTTGTATGCATTTGACAATATCAGGAAGTCCCTGGAGCGCCTGGCTATCCGTGTTACACGCCACGAAATCCACGTCATGTATCCCCTCTTCCGACATGTACGCCACGGCATTGCCGCCACCTCCACCCACGCCAATCACCTTAATGATGACCGGGGAAGTCTCGTCTTGGATAAAATTAATCAATCTATCTTTCATGATCCAGATTCCTTTGATATATCCGTGTCTCTTGCCAGATTCGCGTCTGTGTTAAAAATATGTCCAAATGTTCGTTGGAGCCAACCATCCTGGTCGGGGGGGGTGTTTTTCCCTTGCTTCTGTTTCTCGCGTGGAAGTGTTTCCTTTTGCTCCTTACGTTGCTGTTGCTCTTGTCTCGTTTTATATTGCTGCCGTTTCTTTTCTTCCAGCTGTCGGGCATCCTCCACCATCAGCCGCAGCTCTTCCTCCTCCTCGACCTCCTCGACCTTGAAGACCGGGGCAGAATAGGGTGATTCCAAGGCCCTCTGCTTAAATCTCGTGACGATCACTACCACTCGTAATTTATCTTCCAGCGTATCGTCCTTTCCCGATCCCCAGTTAAAATCCACGTCGCCCCCTACCAGTTCTTTCAGGTAGGCTTTTATTGATTCTCCCTCCTGGGGCGTCACTTCCTCTTCCCCGTACAAGATGTTTAACAAGACCTCGGAAGCTCCCCGGATATCGCTACTGTTCAACAGCGGGGAGTCCAGGGCCTTTTTCACCGCCTCCATTGCCCGATCCGGACCGGACGCGTCACCGGCACCCATGAGGGCTACCCCGCTATTGTTCATCACTGACTTCACGTCTTTCATGTCGATATTGACAAACCCTCTTATGGTGATAATCTCCGCGATACTCCTGGCGGCGACCGCCAACACGTCGTCGGCTTTCTTGAAAGCCTGGGACAATTTCAGGTTGTCGTGTATTTTCAGTAACTTCTCGTTACAGATGATCAACAGGGAGTCGACGTGTTTATCCAGCTCCTCGATTCCCTTTAACGCCTGTTCCACGCGCCGTTTCCCCTCGAAATTGAAGGGAATCGTCACGATGGCGACGGTCAGTATACCTAAACTCCTTGATAAATCGGCGATGACGGGAGCAGCCCCCGTGCCTGTTCCTCCTCCCATCCCGGCCGCGATGAAGAGCATTTTAGTATTGTTCTCCAGCACGGAACGGAGGTAGTCGAGGGTCTCGTTGGCTGACGTCTTTCCTTGCTCCGGGTTACTTCCCGCCCCGAGTCCCCCGGTCGAGTCTTTCCCGATCTGCACCCGGTTCTGCACCGGGCTTTGACGCAGTTTTTGTAAATCCGTGTCACATACCATGAAGTCCACGTTCTGTATTCCCTGGTAATACATGTAGTTCACGGCATTGCAACCGCCCCCGCCCACGCCCAATACCTTAATGCCGGGCGCTTTCTGCACGGGAGCGTTTATATGTATCAATCTATCGATCATGATTATTTATTTTAAAACCACCTTTTCCATAAATTCCCCAGGGACTTGCGCGTCTTGCTCTCGCAGGCCAACAAGCCGAAAGCGGTCAAGTAGCCGGGATTTTCCAGCCACGACCTGTCCATCGCCTCCACGCCCGTGATCACGGCCCTTCTCACCTGGTATCCCGAAAGCTTATTCAGTAATATTTCCACGTTTTTCACCTGGCTTCCTCCTCCCGTCAACAGTATCCCGTCGGGTAACGCGCGAGAGAAGCCGCTACTCTGCACCTGAAATATAACGCCTTCCAACAACTCCTCGAGGCGACACTGTTCGATATGCAACAGCGCGCGCAGGGTCACGCTATACTGCGTGTTCGGTATGATAATCTTCCTGTCTTTTTTCTCCAACGCGCTCACTGCACTCCCGTGTTCGTGTTTTAACTGACGCGCGACGTCCAGTGATTGCGAGAAGGCGGTATGAATGTCCCCGTCGATGGCACTGCACCCCAGGGGCAACTCGACATCGCGGACAACTACCCCTTCCTGGAAGACGAGCACTTTCGTGCTGTCAGCCCCCAGGTCGACCAGCGCGAAGTTTTGATACCCGTTTCGTTTCGAGGCCACCGCCCGGCTCATCGCCTCTATCCCGGCATAGAAATCCACGCGCGTTATTCCTAAACCGGACAACCACTCGCGGGTCTTTTCCATCTCGCTCTCGCGGGCCGAGTACAGCACGTAGCACGCGCTTCCCTCCTCCACCGGCTGGTTCAACAAATGCCGCGTCTCCTTGCCATCGACCGTGTAGGAGAGCGGTAGGGTCGCTACCGGTTCTCGCCCGTCATCGGGCAACGACATCCTGCACCGCTTTTCCAATTCATCCAGGTAGGCTTCCTTGACGCCACGGGAAGGATTCAACACCTCCTTCACCGTCGTCCGTTTCAACCACGTCGCCGGCAAGGAGACGCGTAGACTGTCGATATTCATCCCGTGTTTTTCCCGGAACACTTCCAGCAGTTGCCCTACCGCGGCGCTCGCCTGCTCCTCGTCCTTCACCTTTCCCCGCTCGATTCCTTTCGATCCGGCCATTTCCACGGCGATCACGCGAACGCGGCCGGCGTTAACCTCTGCTAACGCCATCACCATCGTTTCCGATCCCATGTCCAAAGAAGCTATATAATCCATTCGATTTAATTTTTTATCTTCTCACGCAAACTACCAGTTTGTCAAATTCCAGTTTAATCTCCTTGTACCTGTCCCAGCCCTTTTTTCTTATTCCCCGTTTCAGGAAGATCATCAACTTTTCCATTCGTTCCTCGTGATTCTCCAGCGGACCTAACGTGATTTTGAAATCTCCCACCTTGGGGATCAATACCACGTTGCCACCGGGGAGCACCACGAGCTGCTCGATGAAAGCGCTCCAGAACGAGTGTCCCGCGAGGCTTTTCGCGAACGGGGCCAGCCGTTCGCGCGCGAACGTCTTGCTAATGTTGCCCGTGGCAACAATAACCCTGGAAGTAAACCTGGGAGATAGCGGCATGATTTCCCCGTCCTTGTCGACGTAATATCCCTCGCCTGCCATCACTCTCAGGAGAGGCTCCCGTTGCCTGATATTCACGTGGAGATTACCGTCTATACTGTAGTAAACCTGGGCTGAATGGATCATTGGATTCCTGACAAGTATCCTTTCCAGGCTATCTTTGTCAATGGTTGTCATCTTCTTCTCGAGAATTGTCCCGTATCCTTTCCGGATTATCTTCAACACCTCTTCCTCGTCCACGAAAGCGTCACGCGCGTTATTGACCGTCACCCGTACTCCCTCACATGTTACCTCCCCCCATTTCGTTGCCGCGAAGGTAAGGATAATAATCAAGTATGCAAACAGGAGGATACTTGCCACGTAGAGCGTTAGGTGTTTCATGTCGCGAGGTCTTTAGTTCCCGGTGAACATGGCCGTGAAGAGGGGGACGAAGCGGTCGATGTCCCCGGCGCCGATGGTCATGAATATACCGTCCGTCACCCTCGCCCGGACGAGTTCCGGCAGCTCCTCGCGTCTTGCCATCACGTGCGGGACGGTCAGCCGGTCGGCGATCAGGCGGGAGGTCACTCCCGGTAGAGGCTCCTCGCGCGCCGGGTAGATCTCCATCAGGATCACCTCGTCGGCTAGGCTCAGGCTTTTCGCGAAGCCGGGGTAGAAGTCGCGCGTCCTCGAGTACAGGTGAGGCTGGAAGGCCACCGTGAGCCGTCGACCGGGCCACATTTCCCGCGCGGAGGTCAGCGTCGCCTCGATCTCCCGCGGGTGGTGCGCGTAATCATCGACGTAGATCGCGCGGCCGTTCGCGTGGAGGTCGAATCGTCTTGCGACGCCTTTAAAGCGGGGCAACGCCTCGCGGATCTCGCCGGGGGAGACTCCAGCGTGCAGGGCCAGGGTGATCGCCGCCGTGACGTTTTCCACGTTCACGCGACCGGGGACGGCGAGCCGCAGGCCGGGGATCGAGACGTCCCGCCCGGCGTAATCGAAGCGGAAGCCGTTTCCCTCCGGGCGCGGGCGCGCGGCGCGATAATCCGCCGGCTCGTCGACGGCGTAATAGCCGTCCACCTCCCGCCGGCGGAGCGTCACGCCTTTTCGCGCGAATAGCTTGCCTCTCGTCTGGCAGGCGAACTGCTCGAAGGCCTCCATCATGCACTCGCGCGTGCCGTAGACGTCGAGGTGGTCGGCGTCCGTGGAGGTGATCACGGCCATTTCCGGGTGCAGGTGGAGGAAGGAGCGGTCGTACTCGTCCGCCTCGATCACCGCGAACGGGGAGGCGGGGTTTACCAGCACGTTCGTGCCGAAGTTGGAGGATATTCCTCCCAGGAACGCGTTGCATCCCACGCGCGAGGAGTGCAAGAGGAAGGCGGTCATCGTCGACACGGTCGTCTTGCCGTGCGTGCCGGCCACGCAGATGGCCTTTTTCGTGCCGGCGATCATCCCGAGCACTTCCGAGCGCTTGTGGAGCGCGTGCCCGTTTTCCCTGAAGAACGAGAGCACGCGGTTGCCGGGGGGGATCGCCGGCGTGTAGATCACCAGCGGTCGGCCGGGCGAGCGGAAGATCCCCGCGATTTCCCGCTCGTCGTCCTCGTGGGTAATGTCGATACCTTCCCGGCTCATTTCGAGCGTCAGCGGCGACGGCGTCCTGTCGTACCCGGCCACGGCGCATCCCGTTGCCCGGAAGTAACGCGCGAGGGCGCTCATCCCGATGCCGCCGATACCGACGAGGTACACCGGGCGCGGCTCGTCGTTCTCTCTTTTTTCTTTTTCTTCCTCGATAGTATTCATGGTGTTCAATTTTTGTTCGTCACGGAGAGAATTATCCCGGCGATCCGCTCGCTCGCGTCCGGCCGTCCCAGCGCCCGGGCACGTTCCGACAGGTCGCGTCGTCTCCCGTCATCGGCCAGCAGCGCGGCGAGCGTGTCGGCCAGCCGCGCCTCTACTTCCCCGTCGGCCAGCAGGATGGCGGCGCCCTTGTCGACCAGCGCGCGGGCGTTCCTCGTCTGGTGGTCCCCGGAGACGTTCGGCGACGGCACCAGCACCGCGGCCTTTCCCAGCAGGGTCAGCTCCGAGATCGTGCACGCGCCCGCCCGCGCCACCACGACGTCGGCACAGGCGTACGCCAGCTCCACGCGTTCCAGGAACGGCGTCAGGATCACGTTCGGCGGGATCGTCCCTCTCAACGCCCGTTCCAGCCCCTGGCTGTAACCCTTGCCGCACTGCCACAGCACCTGCACGTCGTCCCACGCGGCGAATCGCTCCAGCCACCTCGACACGGCCCGGTTCAGGCTCGCGGCGCCGAGGCTTCCGCCGGTGACGAGCACCGTTTTCCGTCGCGCGTCCAGCCCGTGGAAGGCGATGCCTTCTTCCCGCGCGTGGATCGCCCGCGGCAATTCCTCGCGCACGGGGTTGCCGGTGAGGATCACTTTTTCTTTCCCGAAGTAGCGTTCCATCCCCTCGTACGCCACGCAGATCCTCGCCGCCCGGCGCGCCAGCAGGCGATTCGTCACGCCGGCGAGCGAGTTCTGCTCTTGCAGCACCAGGGGGACGCCCGCCCGCGTGGCCGCCCAGCCCACCGGGCCGCTGGCGTACCCGCCGACGCCCACGACCGCGTCCGGGCGAAAGTCGTCCACGACGCGACGCGCCGCGCGCAGGCTACGGTAGAGGCTCGCGACGACCGCCGCGTTTTCCCACGTTAACCGGCGACGGAAACCCCGCACCGGCAGGCCGATCACGCGGTAACCTGCCGCGGGGACCTTCTCCATTTCCAGTCGTCCTTCCGCGCCGACGAACAGGATCTCCACGTCCTGCCCGGATCGTTCCAGCGCGTTGGCGATCGCGATGGCCGGGAAGACGTGCCCGCCGGTACCGCCGCCACTGATGATTATCTTTTTCATGTTTTCACGCGTTAAAGGGTAAAAGGGTCAGGCGCCACGGCCATTCACGCGCCGCCAAACGGGCGACACGGGGGGATATTTCAAACTTTGTACAGGGCATTTCACACTTTGTACAGGGCATTTCAAAGTTTGTACAAGGCATTTCAAACTTTGTAAAGGGCATTTCAAACTTTGTACAGGGGCATTTCAAAGTTTGTACAAGGCATTTCAAAGTTTGTAAAGGGCATTTCAAAGTTTGTACAAGGCATTTCAAACTTTGTAAAGGGCATTTCAAATTTCTGACAAGGCATCTAGAAATTTGAACAAGGCATTTCAAAGTTTGTACAAGGCATTTCAAACTTTGTAAAGGGCATTTCAAACTTTGTAAAGGGCATTTCAAACTTTGTACAAGGCATTTCAAAGTTTGTAAAGGGCGCTCAAAATTCAGGGAAAGCCGCTGAAAATATAGCGTTTCGTCGTCCTCCTCTCGTTCCAGTCGTTCGATTTCCCTTCTCCTGGCGGCTTTTCGTCGTGCCTGTCGTTCGCGTTCCTCCTGTTGCCCGGCGTCCGAGAAGGTGTGCGCGACGCTTTGGATCATCCCGAAGGCGACGCCGAGGAGGAGGATGGACGTGCCGCCGGTGCTCACCAGCGGCAAGGGCTGGCCGGTCACGGGGAAAACGCCGGTACACACGCACACGTGTATGATCGCCTGGAGAAAAATCGTGATCCCCAGCCCCGTCACGAGTAGCGCCGGGAACGCCCGCGTGCATCGCCGGGCGATCGTGCCGACGCGGTACAGGATGATCGCGTAGATGAGCAGCACCGGTATGCCGCCGACGAGCAGCCCGTACTCCTCGACGATGATCGCGTAGATGTAATCCGACTGCGGGTTCGGCAGGAAATTCCGCTGCACGCTGCGCCCCGGCCCGACGCCGTGGAGGCCGCCGCGCGCGATGGCAATCTTGGCCTGGTTAGCCTGGAAGGGGTTCTTGTTGTTCAACCGCTCCTTGATGGTGACCACGCGCGCGATGTGGTCGAGCTTGTCGGTGTTCATGATCGTCACCAGGAAGACAGTGGCGAGCGCCGCGGCGACGGCGTACGTCAGCAGCAGCGGTTTCCAGTGCAAGCGCCCGACGAATAGCATCACCGCGCAGACCAGCGCCAGGAGCACGGACGTCGAGGCGTTTTCATTGAAGATCAGTATCCACGGGGGAAGGAAGATTAACGCTATCTTGAACAGCACGCGGTTGGAACAGCGATCGGACAGTTGCTCGAACGCGAGCACCCGCGCCATGTACATCACGAGCCCCAGCTTGGCAACCTCCGACGGCTGGATGCTGCCGAGGATGGGGATTTTTATCCAGCGGGCCGTATCGTTGACACGCGCCGAATTGTCGAGGAGCGAGATCACGAGCGCCAACGCCAGCAACAGCAGCGCCAGCCAGCACGCGGGCGTGGCCAGCGAGATGAAGTACTTGTAGTGCATCGATTGAACGAAGAGCATCACGCCAAGGGCCGCGACGAATAGCCCGGCTTGCTTGAACAACGGGCGCGTCGTGTCCCCCTCCATGCTGACGTAGGCGAGCTTCCCGGTGGACGAGAAGACCGCGACCAGCGAGATCAGCATCAACGCGAGGATCATCACCCAGAGGATCTTGTCACCCTTCGGGACGAGGTAGTATTTTGCCCGGTTAATGATCTCTTCCATTATCCTGTCGCGTTAGATTCATTACTTTTTCCTTGAATTGCCGCCCGCGATCCTCGTAGTTCCTGAAGAGGTCGAAGCTCGCGCAGCACGGGGAGAGGAGCACCGTGTCCCCGGGCACGACGCGCGCCGCGACGACGGCCATCGCCTCGTCCAGCCCGCGCGTGTCGACGACCTCGGTCGTGCCGGAAAACTCGCGCGACAGGCGGGCGTTGTCCACTCCCATGCAGACGAGCAGCTTTACCTTTTCCCGCGCCAGCGCCTTCAACGCCGCGTAGTCGTTCCCCTTGTCGGTGCCCCCGGCGATCCAGATCACCGGCGGGGGGACGCTCTCCAGGGCGTACAGGGCGGAATCGACGTTGGTCGCCTTCGAATCGTTGATGTACGTGACGCCGTTCACGACCGCCACCCGCTCCAGGCGATGCTCCACCGGGGGGAAGGTCGCCAGGCCGCGCCGCAGGTCGTCGTCCCCCACGCCCGCCTTCATCGCCGCCAGTACGGCCGCCTGGGCGTTGTACATGTTGTGGCGACCCTGTATCGAGATCTCCCGCCGGTCGATCGAGAAGAGACGACCCTCGTGACGCGCCAGCAGGCGATCGCCCGACATCCACGCGTCCTGGCCGGGATCGTCGTGACACGTGAAGCGCGCCGCGCGGGGGACGATCCGCGTCCGGGACACCCGCTCGCGTACCGCGTCGCAATCCGTGCCGTAGATGAAAAGATCGCGCGGGCGGGCGTTCTGGAGTACCCGGAACTTGGAGTCGACGTATCTCTCGAACCGCCCGCCGTAGCGATCGAGGTGGTCCGGCGTGATGTTCGTCAAGATGGCCGTGTCGCAATGGAAACGGGACATCCCGTCCAGCTGGAAGCTGGAAAGCTCTACCACGTAGGCCGCGTGAGGGTCTGTCGCCACGCGCGCGGCCAGGCTGTGCCCGACGTTCCCCGCCAGGCCGACGTCCAGTCCGCCGCGCCGGAGCAGGTGGTATAATAATAAGGTGGTGGTGGTTTTCCCGTTACTCCCCGTGATGCAGTACATCGCCGCGTCCGTGTGGCGACCGGCGAACTCTATTTCCGAGATCACCTCCACGCCCGCCGCCCGGAGGGAGACGACCAGCGGGAGGGTGTCGGGAATTCCAGGGCTTTTCACGACCAGGTCCGCCTGCATGACCCGCCTCGCGTCGTGCCCCCCCTCCTCGAACTCCACCTGCATCTCTTCCAGCGCGTGGCGGGCGCCCCCGGTCAGCGGCCCGCTGTCCGACAAGAATACCGCGTGGCCCAACCGCGATCCCAGTCGCGCCGCGCCGATGCCGCTCTCCCCGCCTCCAAGAATAACCAGCTTCATCATTTAGCGTATTTTTAAGGTGACAATGGCGAGCACCGCCAGCGCGATCCCCACGATCCAGAAACGCGTCACGATCTTCGCCTCCGGTAAGCCCTGCTTCTGGAAGTGATGGTGCAACGGGGCCATCAGGAAGATCCGTCGCCCCGTGCCAAAGCGCCGACGGGTGTACTTGAAGTAGCTCACTTGCATGACCACCGAGAGGTTCTCCATGAGGAAAATCCCGCACAGCACCGGGATGAGCAGTTCCTTGTGGATGATGATCGCGAAGACGGCGATGATTCCCCCCAGGGAGAGGCTCCCCGTGTCGCCCATGAAGACCTGGGCGGGATAGGAGTTGTACCACAGGAAGCCGATCGTCGCCCCGGTGAAGGCGGCAATGAAGACGACCAGCTCGCCGGAGTGCGGGATGTACATGATGTTCAGGTATTCGGCGTAGACGACGTTCCCCGACACGTAGGCAAGGATGCCGAGCGTCACGCCGGCGATGGCCGACGTGCCCGTGGCCAGGCCGTCCAGCCCGTCGGTCAGGTTTGCCCCGTTCGAGACGGCCGTCACGATCAGGATCGTGATGATGATGAAGATGATCCAGCCGATCTTCTCGGCGTGTCTCCCGGCAAAAGCGCCGAACCAGGCGTAATCGAACTGGTTGTTCTTGAAGAAGGGGATGGTGGTGCGGGTCGACTTCACGTCTTGCACGAGTACCTGCTTCACCGTCCGCGGGAGGCCGTCGTCCGTGCTGACGACCTCGCTCTCCTGCACGACCCGCTCGCGAATGACCACGTCGTCACTGGTGTACAGGGTAAGCCCGACGATCAGGCCCAGTCCCACCTGCCCGATGATCTTGAAATGCCCTTTGAGGCCCTTCTTGTCTCGCTTGAATACCTTGATGTAGTCGTCCAGGAAACCGATCAGCCCCAACCATACCGTGGCTATCAGCATCAACTGGATGTAGATGTTGTCAAGGCGGGCGAACAGCAGCACCGGCACGAGGATGGCCAGGAGGATGATCACCCCACCCATAGTCGGCGTGCCTTGCTTCTGCACTTGCCCCTCCAGGCCGAGGTCGCGTACCTCCTCCCCCACCTGCTGCTGGCGCAGGAAACGGATGATGTGACGCCCCACGACCGTGGCAATCAACAGGGAGAAGATGACCGCCGCCGCCGAGCGGAAGGTGATGTACTGGAACATGCCGGATCCCGGAACCCCCAGGTCGTGCAAGTATTCAAACGCGTGGTATAGCATGGTTCACGATTTATTAAACAGGTTTCGGATCACTTTCTTGTCATCGAACGGGTACTTCACGCCCTTGATCTCCTGGTAGTTTTCGTGCCCTTTCCCGGCCACCAGCACGATGTCGCCGCTTCTCGCCAGCGTCAAGGCCGCGCGGATCGCCTCCTCGCGGTTGCAGATCCTCGTCACCCGTTCCTGCATCTCTCGCGGGACTCCGGCGTACATCTCCTCGATGATCGCCATCGGCTCCTCGCCGCGCGGGTTGTCGGAGGTCAAGACGACCTGATCGCTGTAACGACAAGCGGCAACGGCCATCACGGGGCGCTTCGAGCGGTCGCGATCGCCACCGGCCCCCACCACCGTAATTACCCGGTTGCCGGCACCTTTCAGTCGCCCGATGGTAGAGAGCACGTTCTCCAGCGCGTCGGGCGTGTGCGCGTAGTCCACGATGGCCATCACCCCTTCCCGCGAAAGCATCGTCTCGAAGCGCCCGTCAACGGGCTTCAGGCGGCTCATCGCCGGCAGTATCACCTCGTCCGGGAAGTCCAACAAGCGGGCCGCCGCGTAGACCGCCAGGAGGTTGTAAGTATTGAAGTCTCCCACGAGCCGCACCCATACATTGTGCCCGTTCAACGATAGCATCGTCCCGTCGAGGTGTCGCTCGATCGCCCTTCCCGTGAAATCGGCCGCGCGCTTGCAAGCGTAGCTATACTTCCGCGCTGCCGAGTTCTGCAGCATGACCGCCCCGTTCTTGTCGTCCGCGTTGGTCAGCGCGAAGGCTTCCTTCGGCAAGTTATCGAAGAAGGTTTTCTTCGCCTGGATGTACTCCTTGAACGTCCCGTGGTAATCGAGGTGGTCGTGCGTGATGTTCGAGAAAATCGCCCCGTCGAATGCCAGGCCGCTGACCCGACGCTGGTCAAGCGCGTGCGAGCTGACCTCCATGAAGCAGTAGCGGCAACCGGAATCGACCATCGCCCGCATCAGCTTGTTTATCTCCAGCGCGTCGGGCGTGGTGCAGGTGGTCTCGAAGCGCTCCCCGTCGATGCAGTTACAAACGGTGGAGAGGAGGCCGGCCCGGTGTCCTGCCAACAGCATCAGCTCGTACAGGAGGGTTGCCGTGGTTGTTTTACCGTTCGTGCCGGTGACTCCCACCAGCTTCAACTCCCGCGAGGGGTTCCCGTAAAAGTTTGCCGCCACGATGCCCAGCGCGGCGGAACTGTCCGCGCATCGCGCGTAAACCACGCCGGGCAATAGCTCCGCCGGCAATTCCTCTACCAGCACGGCGACCGCCCCGGCAGCAATCGCCTTGTTGATAAATGCATGACCGTCCGCGCGGACGCCGCGCCGCGCGACGAACAGGTATCCCTCGCGTATCTCGCGCGAGTCGAAGTGAACGCCTTCGATCCCCGTGCACACGTCTCCTTGCATTACCTCGCAAGTCACACCCTGTAATAATTCATTTAATCTCATAAACTATCTCAATTCAACATGTATGTAACTTCCCCGGGAAACTCTCCTGCCCGGTTCTATCGTTTGTCTTATCACCGTGCCGGCGCCGCTCACTCCCACGTTCAGCCCGCTATTTTCCAACACGTAGAGGGCATCCCGCAGCCCCATCCCTCTCGCGTTCGGCACCACGGAGAAATCCACGTCCCGCGGCCGCAACACGATTTCGCCATCCGCGCGGGAGGACAACACCCATTCCGCTTTCTTCTCCTCCTCTTTCACGCGAATGTCCAACGCGTCGTAGAGCGTCAGCAGGTCGGGTTTATAGCCGTTCTTGCTTACCGGCAGGTGATCGCTCTCCTCCTCTGTTGGCTCGCCGTACCTCGAGGAGGCCAGGGCGTGCACCTTGTCCGATATTTCCCGGAAGACGCTCCCGGAAACCACGTTACCGTAGTACCCCTCGCTCCGCACCGGGTCTTCTATCATCACGATGCAGGAGTAAAGCGGCTCGCGCGCCGGGAAATACCCCACGAAGCTGGCCAGGTATTTTCTCTGCCCGTACCCTCGCGCGCCGTCGGCTATCCGCGCCGTGCCTGTTTTGCCGGCGATCCCGTAGGAGGTGCCGCGCAGGTTTCGCGCCGTGCCGTTCTCGACCACCCCTTCCAACATGCCGCGCAGGTACGAGAGCGTCTTCCGGCTACAGATGGAGCGGTTGACCACCTCCACGGGGACACGTCGCACGACTTCCTTCCCGTTGCGTATTTCTTTGACGAAGCGGGGCTTTACTCGCTTCCCGTCGTTTGCCAGCGCGTTGTAGAACGCGAGCACTTGCATCGGCGTCAACATCACCTCGTAACCGATGCTCATCCACGGCAACGTGTTCCCCGACCATTCCTTGTCCGTCGGGTAACGGATCAGCGGCACGCCCTCCCCCGTGATCTCCACGTCCAGCTTCTTGTTCAGCTGCATGGCGTAGAGCCGATCGACGAATCGCTTTCGTTGTTTATCGTAATGCTTGAACAGGAGCGTGGAGATCCCGTTCAGCGACTGCTCGAACATCTGTTGCACCGTCACCTTCCCGACGTGCCCGTGCGCGGCATCGTTCAACTGCCTCCCGTCATGGAAGTGATAGACCCCGTTCCCGAGGTCGACCGTGTCGTCGGGGTGCACGTAACCGTCCTCGAGGAGGGCGATCATGGTGGCGGCCTTGAAGACAGATCCCGGCTCGAACGCGTTGCGGATGGCGCTATTCAATGCCTCCGCGTAATTTCCTCCTGTCCCCTGCCGGCTCAGGTTCGAGATGGCCTTGACGTCGCCCGTCTTCACCTCCATCAGCACGGCCACTCCTGCCCGCGCGTTGTAGCGTTTCAACTGTCGTTCCAGGGCCTCGTGCACGATGTACTGGTAATCGACGTCTATCGTGGTGATCACGTCGTACCCGTGCACCGGCTCCTTGATCACGCGCGGCACCCAGAGACCGGAGAGCATCTCCGCCCGGCTGATCCCGGGGATACCCCTCAAATCCGCGTCGTAGGCTTCTTCCAGGCCGACATTGTCCCGGTATCCTGCCCCGATTGTCCGTTTGGCCAGCGGTTCGTAGGGGGATTTCCTGCTCTCCCGTCGCGTGGAGATCAGGCCACTTGCACTTTTTTTCTCCTTCTTATTCTTTTTCTTGGGGGCGCGTAACAGGGGGAACTGTTTCACGCGTAGAAACTCGGTGTAGTTTATCTCGCGAGATCCTATCCGCAGGTAGCGGTTCGGCCTGGCCCCGTACCGCGCGTTCCATATTTTCTCCCGGTAGGCCGCGGGGGAGGCATCCCTGAAGAGCGAGGAGAGCATCAGTGAAAGGCTGTCGACTTTCTCATTGAAAAGCTCCTCCTGGCTCGCGAGCGGGTCGAAGTAGAGCGTGAAGGAGGGTATCGAGAGGGACAACAGGCGGCCATCTTCCGCGCAGATGTTCCCCCGCGCGGGCATCACCTCCTTGTCTTGCACCAGCTCCGTGATTCCTCGTTGTTTCCAGTACTCTCCCTCCCACACCTGGGTGTACAGGATCTTGCCGATGACGAGGGGGATCACCACCACCAGCACCAGCACGTAGAAAAATCCCACGCGGGCGGTCAACTTGTTTTCCTGTTCCATCGCGTGCATGTCATTTCTCGATGATTACCGGTGGTTCTTTGCTTATTTCCAGTCCCAGTCCCTCCCGTTCGATCCTGCGGACGATCTCTGCCTGGCTGCTTATCTTCATCAATTCCAGGGTAGCGGAGAGCGACTCGTAGCGTGCCTTCTCCACCTCCTGTATCAGGCTGGTACGCGCCCGGTAGCGAGCCTCGATCTGATTCCGGTTATATATATAAAGTATGATCAGGAAAGTAAAGAAGAGGATCAGCCCCATGTTCCTCCAGATAATCCTATCGCCGAGCAATTTCCCGTCGATCAGCTCCCGCAGTGCCTCGTCCAGCGTTTCCTGCCTCTCTTTCCTTCCCTGTTTCCCGCGGCGGGGGAAGCCTTTATTAACACCCTTCAATTTTTTCATAACTCACCGGTTACAGGTTGCTCGCTGTCCATCGTTTTCTCGGCGACGCGTAACTTAGCGCTACGCGCCCGTGGGTTTTCCTCGATCTCCTCTTCCGCGGGCACGATCACCTTGCGGTTCACGAGTTCAAACGGCCGTTTCTCTCGCCCGTGGAAATCCTTTTCCACCTTCCCCTCGAAGTTTCCCGACCGGAGGAAGTTCTTCACGACGCGATCCTCCAGCGAGTGGTAGGTAATCACCACCAGGCGGCCCCCGGGACGCAGCGCGATGCTCGCCTGCCGCAACATCTCCTCGAGCGCCTCCATCTCCTCGTTCACCTCGATACGCAGGGCCTGGAACACCCGCGCCAGGTATTTCTTCTCCTTCGCCGCCGGCACGCGCGACTGTATCGCCTGCAAGAACTCCCCCGTCCGAAGGATCGGCCCCTTGCCGCGGGCCTCCGCAACGAGACGCGCGAGCTGTCGCGCGTTCTCCACCTCGCCGTACTCCCGGAAGACGCGTTCCAGCTCCTCCTCGCTGGATTCGTTCAACACGTCCGCGGCTGTCCGCGTCCCGCGGCGATCCATCCGCATGTCCAGCGGGGCATCGAAGCGAAACGAGAAGCCGCGTTCGGCGGTATCAAAATCGTGCCACGAGACCCCCAGGTCTGCCAGGATACCGTCCACGTGCTCGTACCCGTGATAGCGGGCGAAATGCGACAAGTAACGGAAATTGTGGTTCACGAATATAAACCGGTCATCCCCCGGCACGTTCTCCCGCGCCTCCGCGTCCCGGTCGAACCCGATCAGCCGTCCCCCGGACATTCGTTTCAGGATCTCCCGCGCGTGTCCTCCTCCCCCGAACGTCAAGTCCAGGTAGATCCCCCCCGGCTGAATATTCAGCCCCGTCACGGATTCTTCCAGGAGAACAGCCTTGTGATACATACCTTATTACTTCTACACGGTAAAAAAACTTCCTTCACGCGTTCACGGACGTTCGTCTCGCGGGCGACACAATCGTTCGTGCATCTCGGACGCCATCCGGGCGGTATCCCCCGGCGGGCACTCGACCTCCTCGTAGCGTTTCTTCTCCCAGATCTCGAGTTTCAGGCCCTGCCCCACGAGCACCACCTCGTCCCTTGCCCCGATCCGGTCGAGCAACTTGCGCGGGATCAATATCCGTCCCGACGATTCGTCCGGCTCCACCTCGGCGCTTCCCCGGTTAAACTCCCGGATAAAGCTCGACTCGCGCTCGCTCAGCACGGAGTGCGACGTTTGGAAGCCGGATAGCATCTTGATCCATTGGGCCTTCGCGTAGACGTTAATACAGTCGTGATGGAAGTTCCGTTGCAGCACGAGGGCGCTTTCCCCGGCCTCCGATAATGCCTTACGGATCGCCACGGGGACTACCATTCTTCCCTTATGGTCTAATTTACATGTATATTCTCCGACAAAAGCTACCATGTGATCGTGTTAATTTCCACGAGGTAAATGTACGGTATTTTTTCCCACCTCGACGCGTAAAATGCCACCACGCGCTATTTTTTTTATCACGGGCAATGCCCGCCGGCCTCGCGCGACCGCTCGCGTTCCCGCGTCCCCTCGCCGGAAATATCCGGGAACGCGCCGCGGAGTGAAGATTTATTCGTACATTCGCGTCATTATCACTTCAAAACATAATGTCTGATTTATTAAATTGTAAACAACTGAATTTATGACAACAGAACCAACCAACGAGCAGCTGCAAAGCGACGTCGCGGGACAGCTGGAAGAACAAGCGCCGGTACAACAGGAAACGGCACCGGTAGAAGAGAAAAAGCGCGTCCGGGTCAAGATCGAGAAAAAGCCGCGGGTGCACACCCAGGCGCCCGACACCGAGTTCGACTGGGACGCCTACGCGCAAAACACGCTCATCCCCGCGGAAGAACGGGAAACCCTCGCGACGCGGTACACCGACACCCTCGCCTCCGTCACGGAAAAAGAGGTCGTGAACGGCCGCGTCATCTCGATGAACAAGAGAGAAGTCGTCGTGAACATCGGCTTCAAGTCGGACGGCATCATCTCGCTGAACGAATTCCGCTACAACCCTGACCTGAAAGTCGGCGACACCGTCGAGGTGTACGTCGAGACGCAAGAAGACAAAAAAGGCCAGCTCTTGCTCTCGCACAAGAAAGCGAGGGCGTTGCAAAGCTGGAGCCGCGTCAACTCGGCCCTCGAAAACGAGGAAATCATCAAGGGCCTGGTGAAATGTCGCACGAAAGGCGGCATGATCGTCGATGTCTTCGGCATCGAGGCCTTCCTGCCGGGATCGCAAATCGACGTGAAGCCGATTCGCGACTACGACGTTTACGTGGGCAAGACGATGGAATTTAAAGTGGTGAAGATTAACCAGGAGTACAAGAACGTGGTGGTTTCCCACAAGGCACTGATCGAGGCCGAGCTGGAGCTGCAAAAGAGAGAAATCATCTCGAAACTGGAAAAAGGACAAGTGCTGGAAGGCACCGTCAAGAACATTACCTCCTACGGCGTCTTCGTGGACCTGGGCGGCGTCGACGGGCTGGTGCACATCACCGACCTTTCGTGGGGCCGCGTGAACCACCCGGAGGAGGTCGTCGAGCTGGATCAGAAACTGAACGTCGTGATCCTCGACTTCGACGACGAAAAGAAGCGCATCGCCCTCGGGTTGAAGCAGCTCACGCCGCACCCGTGGGACGCCTTGAGCCGTGACTTGAAGGTGGGCGACAAGGTAAAAGGAAAAGTCGTCGTGATGGCCGACTACGGCGCGTTCGTGGAGATCGCCCCCGGCGTGGAAGGCCTGATACACGTCTCGGAAATGTCATGGTCACAGCACTTGCGCTCGGCGCAGGAGTTTATGAAGGTCGGCGACGAGGTGGAGGCCCTCATCCTCACCCTTGACAGGGACGAGCGGAAAATGTCCCTCGGCATCAAGCAGCTGAAGAAAGACCCGTGGCAGAACATCGAGGAGAAGTACGGCATCGGTAGCAGGCACGTCGCCACGGTGCGTAACTTCACCAACTTCGGTGTCTTCGTCGAGATCGAGGAGGGCGTTGACGGCCTGATTCACATCTCCGACCTCTCGTGGACGAGGAAAGTGAAGCACCCGGCCGAGTTCACCCACGCCGGGGCGGTCATCGACGTGATCGTGCTCGAGATAGACAAGGACAACCGGCGCCTCAGCCTCGGCCACAAGCAGCTGGAAGAGAACCCGTGGGACGTCTTCGAGACGGTATTCAAGCTCGACTCCATCTACGAGGGGATCATCACCGAGATGTACGACAAGGGCGCGGTCATCGCCTTACCGTACGGCGTCGAGGGATTCGCCACGCCGCGCCACCTGATGAAAGCCAACGGGACGCAGGCGAAGGTCGACGAGAAATTGCCCTTCAAGGTGATCGAGTTCAACAAGAGCAACAAGCGGATCATCCTCTCCCACTCGCGCGTCTTCGAGGACGAACACAAGTCCGTCGAGAGAAGCAAGCGAAGCGAGGAAGCCATCGCCACGAAAAGAGCCGTCAGGAGGGTGAAAGAGAAGCTGGAGAAGACCACGCTGGGCGACATCACCGGGCTGGCCGCCTTGAAAGACCAACTCGAGGCAGCCGAATCAGGAGAGAAAAATGACGCGTGAAATTTGAACTGACCATACTGGGGTGCGGCTCCGCCGTGCCCACGGTACAACGAAACTCGGCCGCCCAGGTACTCAACGTGCAGGGGCGGCTTTTTCTTATCGATTGCGGCGAGGGCACGCAGCAGCAATTGCGGCGCTTCAAGGTGCCCTACACCAGGATCAATCACGTTTTCATCTCCCACCTGCACGGGGATCACTTCTTCGGCCTCGCGGGGCTGCTCTCCAGCTTCTCGCTGCAGGGACGACGCGCAGACCTGCACGTCTACGCCGACGAGAGGCTGCAGGGAATCATCGACTTCCTGTCGCGCGCGATGCACTCCCGGCCGCGCTACCCGCTGCACTTCCACCCCATCGGACGCGACGCGCAACTCCTGCACGAGGATAAGGCCCTCACCGTCCACTCCTTCCCCCTGCTACACCGCGCCGACGCGCCCTCGTCCGGCTTCCTCTTCGCCGAGCGACCGCGCCCGCGCCACGTCCGGCGGGAGATGACCGACGCGTTCCGCGTTCCCGTGGCCTTCATGCACCGCCTCAAGCAGGGCGAGGATTTCGTCACCCCCGACGGCGAGGTCATCGCCAACGAGCGCCTCACGACGCCCGCCCCGGCGCCCCGCTCGTACGCTTACCTGACGGACACCCTTTTCCACCCCGACCACGCGGAGTATTGCAAGGGGGTCGATTTGCTTTACCACGAGGCTACTTACGGCGACGATCTCGCCCGGCTGGCCCGCGAGACGTTCCACAGCACCGCGGGAGAGGCCGCGCGACTGGCCTTGCTGGCCGGTGCCGGCCGGCTGCTGCTCGGCCACTTCTCTTCCCGTTACCCTGACCCTTCCTGCCTGCTGGAGCAGGCCCGCCTCGTGTTTCCCGACACCCGCCTGTGCGAGGACGGCGCCGTCTTCGAGTTACCCGCCGCCAGGCGAGAGTTATAACCCTGCCTTTCACCGGACTACCCTCCCCTCTTTCTTTTCTCGTTCACCACCGGGGATTTCTATTACTCCCATCCTCTTTTCTCGTTCAGCATTGGAGATTTCTATTACTCCCACCCTCTTTTTGTATTCCACAAAAAATTTTGGGAGCTCCCAAAATAAGATTGGGAGCTCCCAAAATGATTTTGGGAGCTCCCAAAATAAAATTGGGAGCTCCCGAAATTATTTTGGGAGCTCCCGGAAAAAAATATCGGTTGAAATATTTGGAATGTCGAACGAAATAACCATACCTTTGCAGACGAAAAGAAACCGGTTGAAGTAGAAAGAGAATCGGTCGAACTCGAAGGATAGATTGTTTAAGTAAAAAAGTGACCGGTCGAACGAAAAGGATGAATTGTTTAAGTAAAAAAGCGACCGGTCGAAGGAGAAAAGTGATCGGTTGAAGTAGAAAGAGAAAGAGGGGAAGTAGAAACATCAAGGGCAGGGAGCCATATCCCTGCCCGCCGAAACATTAAAAACAGAATAGTCATGGCAAGAGAAGCAGATTGGGTAAAAACGAAACGACTGGAATTCAACCAGCAGATAGAGCAAAGCGTCAAGTACCTCCTCGCGCCGGGAAACATGGAGAGGATGGGATTCGGGAAGGGAAGCGCCCAGGAAAAGTGGATCACGGACGTCTTCATGCCGCTGGACGAGAGCTATGTCGAGGCGTTCGACGCGTGGGCCAACGAGTCGACGCGCACCCCGCTGGCCACGTTCGACGTGCAGCAGGAAGAGCGAAAGGTAAAGGCCGCGTACAGGCAACTCTACAAGGGATTCCTGAAGGATAACCCGCTCGTCACCAACGGCGATCTCCAGCGCATGGCCATGCCGGAGCGCTTCGACGGCCCGCGGCAACGTGCCCCCGTCGCCGAGAAACACCCGGCGTCACGCGCCGACACGTCCCGTATGCGCGTGATCAGGGTGCACTTCGGCAGCGAGAGCGCTCACGGCATCATTACCAGGAAAAGAAAACCCCGCGGGCAACACGCCGCCTTCCTCCGCTGGGCGCTCTCCGACAAACCCGTGACGCGGGTCGAGGAGCTTGTCAACCAGGCCCTCGACACGAAAACGCCCTTCGAGATCAGCTTCCCGGACGAGGATCGCGGGAAGTTCTTCTACTAC
>JAIRKS010000051.1 GCA_031259905.1 Odoribacteraceae bacterium | reverse complement strand
TTGCAATGCCCCTTTGCTTCGAGACAAAACCGTTTTGCAAACTTGCAATGCCCCTCTGCTTCGAGACAAAACCACTTTGCAAACTTGCAATGCCCCTCTGCTTCGAGACAAAACCACTTTGCAAACTTGCAATGCCCCTTTGCTTCGAGACAAAACCGTATTGCAAACTTGCAATGCCCCTCTGCTTCGAGACAAAACCGTTTTGCAAACTTGCAATGCCCCTCTGCTTCGAGACAAAACCGTATTGCAAACTTGCAATGCCCCTCTGTCTCGAGACAGAACCTCCGTCCAAGTTGGACATTGCTCTGTCCACGGTAGACAAAGCAATGTCGGCGGACGACAAAGCAATGTCGGCAGTCAATCGCGTGGCGTCGGGTAGCTGAGGCGCAGGAGTCGCGCGAGGACGTCGTGGTATTCTCTTTCGATTTCCAGCTGGCGTCGTCGCCCGTCGTGGAGGGTTGTCAGCTCGACGAAGTACTCGATCACGGAGATTTGACCGGCGTCGAGGGCCTTGTCGAGCAATTCCTTCCCGCGGAGGTCGGAGAGTACGACGACGTAGTCCTTCCTCGCCGCGTCAAGGGAGAGAAGGCGATCGCGGAGGCGCTTCAAGGAGACGCGCAGGTCGAGACGTGCCTCCTCGCTGACGGCAGTAGCGAGGGAGGCGCGGGCACGGGCTGCTTTTACCTTGTTCCTGTTCTCGAAGAGAGGGATGGAGACGCCGACGACGATGCCGTTGGAAGTGGATGCACTGCCGCCGCCGGCCCGCTTGTAACCGAGGTCGAACTTCGGCAGGGATAGCGCGCGGTTGAGCTTGACTTCTTGCAGGGCGATCTCTTCCTGCCCGGCAAGCTCGCCGATGGAGGGGTCGGTAGCAAGGTAGCGCTCTTGCAGTTGCTCGAGGGAGGGGATCTCCCGGACGACGGGGAAGGTCTCTTGCTCGAAGGCGACGGGTATTCCGCCGTTGAGCGCCCGTAATCGCTCGCGGGCGGCGTCGAGCGCCGAACGGTTGTCACGGGCTTGCTCGCGAGCGTCGAGGGTTTCCAGGAGGATTTTGTTTAGTTCCAGGCGATTCGCGCTTCCCTGTTCGAGTTTCTTCCGGTAGGCGCCGGCGAGGCGTTCGGCGTTTTGCAGGCGTTCGTCGAGCAGCGTTTGCAGGGCGCGGAGGTAGATGATCTCGATGCAGGTTTGCCTGGCCTCGAGAAGTATTTGCTGGCGGGCGGCCTGGTGGCGATACCCGGCGGTGTTCTCCCGGAGACGCGCCAGGACGTTCCGTTGACCGTAAGCGGCGGGGAAGTCGATGGATTGCTTGATGGTTAGCTCGTATCCCGCGTCGTTTTTTCTTGTCCACAGTTTCTCCACGTCGGCGGTGGGATTGGCGAGGTAATTGCCGGCGCGTGCCTCGACGCGTTCGGCTTTCAGGAGTTCCCTGCTGGCGACGAGGGTTTTATTGTTTTGTTCCACGCGCCTCAGTACCTCGTCGATCTCTTCCTGGGCGCGCGCGCCGGTGGCGAGTAGCGAAAGGAGGGTGATGCAAGTGGTGATGTGATATGTTTTCATGGTTTACTCGTTTTCGTGATTTGTTTTTTTGCAGAAGATGAGGTAGGCGACGGGTACGACGTAGCCGTTGAGTAGCGTGGCGCTTAGCAGGCCGCCGAGGATGACTTTGGCCATTGGACTTTGTATCTCGTTCCCGGGAAGGTCCCCGCGCAGGGCGAGGGGGACAAGGGCAAGGGCCGAGCAGAGGGCGGTCATTAGTATGGGATTGAGGCGGTCGAGCGATCCTCGCGTGACGCTTTCCAGCGGGGAGAGGCCCTCGCCCTGGAGATGGCGGTAGCGCGCGACGAGCAGTATCCCGTTGCGGGTGGCTATCCCGAAGAGGGAGATGAAGCCGATGATGGCGGGGATGCTGATGATGCCCGAGGTGAGCCATATACTGGCGATCCCGCCGATGATGGCGAGGGGAAGGTTGAGCATGATGATCCACGCGAGGGAAGCGTCGCGGAATTGGTTGTAGAGGAGGAGGAAGACGAGAATGATGGAGACGAGCGAGGCAAGGTAGAGGGTGCGCGAGGCGGCTCGCTCGCTTTCGAATTGCCCGCCGTATTCCACGCGGTATCCCTCGGGGAGAGTGATTTTCTCGTCGATGGCGGCGCGGATGTCCCGGACGACTCCCCCGAGGTCTCTCCCGGCGACGTTGGCGGAGAGGACGATTTTGCGCTGGACGTTTTCCCGGCTGATGGTGTTCGGCCCGGCAGCAGTACGGATCTCGGCGACGTGATGGAGGGGAACTTTCCCGTCGGGAGTGTCTATCATGAGTTCCCCGATGGTTTCGATGGTGGCGTGGCTGTCGTCTTTCGCTTTCAGGACGAGGTCGAAGCTCTTGCCGCCCTCGTACACGCGCGAGACGACGCGGCCGGAGAGCGCGGTCTGGATGAAGGTGGAGAAGGCGGGGAGGGAGATGCCGTATTTCGCGAGTAGTTCACGGCGCGGGACGAGTTGGAGTTGAGGGCGCTCGACTTGTTGTTCGAGGTTCAAGTCGACGATGCCCTCGACGTCCTCGATGGCCTCTTTCATCCGGGTGCCGGTGGCGTGCAGTTTGTCAAGCTCCTCGCCGAAGAGCTTGATGGCGATGTTGGCACGGGTGCCGGATAGCATGGCGTCGATGCGGTGCGAGATGGGTTGCCCGATCTCGATATTCATTCCGCTTAGCACGGAGAGTTGCCGGCGCGCGTCGGCCATGAATTCCTCGCGGGATCGCCCGGCGAGGATGAACGGGGCTTCTATCTCGGACACGTTGACCCCGAGGGCATGCTCGTCTAACTCGGCGCGTCCGGTTTTCCGGGCAACAGTTTGTATTTCGGGGATATCGAGGAGGATCTGCTCCGCGAGCCGTCCCATCTTGTCAGATTCCTCGAGGGAGATACCGGGAAGGGTGGTGCAGTTGATGGTAAGCGATCCCTCGTTAAAGGAGGGGAGGAAACTGCGGCCCAGCCCGGTCATCAGGACGATCGCTCCCGCGAGCAGGATGCCCGTGATGGAGAGCACCCAGCCCCGGTGGCATAACGCCCCGGCGAGGGTCTTCTCGTATCCTTTTTTCAGGACGCGGGGCAGGAACGCCTCGCGATCGGCACGCTTTAGCGCGCGGGAGGAGGTCAGCATGTAGCTGCACATGACGGGCGTGAGGGTGAGAGCCACGATGGTAGAGGCGAAGAGGGCCACGATGAAGGCAATGCCCAGTGGGACGAGCATTCGTCCCTCCATCCCGGAGAGGAAGAAGAGCGGGAGGAAACAGGCCACGATGATGAGCGTGGAGTTGAGGATGGGCATTCGTACCTCCGTGGAGGCGTCGAAGACGACCCGGGAGGAGGAATGACGTTCGCCTTCCGGCAGGGAACGGTTTTCCCGCAGTCGCTTGTAGACGTTTTCCACGTCGACGATGGCGTCGTCGACCAGCGAACCGATGGCGATGGCAAGGCCACCGAGACTCATGGTGTTGATGGTTAATCCCAGGGTGCGGAGCACGAGGACGGCCGCGAGCAGGGAGACGGGCATGGCCACGAGAGAGATAACAGTGGCTCGCCCGTTCGCCAGGAAGAAAAAGAGGATGACAACCACGAAGAGTGCTCCCTCGAGGAGCGCGTCGCGGACGTTGGCGATTGAACTTTCGATGAAACGCGATTGCCGGAAGATGTCGGTGCTGACGCGAAGATCGCCGGGAAGTGTTTGTTGTAACTCGCGGAGGGCGTCGTCTAACTTGTCGGTCAGTTCGATGGTGTTTGTGTTTGGCTGCTTGGTCACGGTGACGAGTATCGCCGGCTTTGTCTTCTCGGAAGCCAGGCCGAGACGGGGCGAGCGGTTGCCCACCCGTATGTCGGCGACATCGGCAAGGAGGAGAGGGACGCGGTTGACGCGCTTGATGACAGCCTTGCCAAGTTCCTCGACATCGGACGTCGAGAGGATACCCTGGACGATGTACTCGTTCCCGTACTCGTAGTGCACGCCACCGGTGGCGTTCTGGTTCATGTTCTCGACGACGGGGAGTATCTCGTCGAGGGAGACGTCATGGTATTTCATCCGGGCGGGATCGAGTTGTATCTGGTATTCCTTGATTTCTCCGCCAATCACGGCGACTTGCGCCACCCCACCAGTGGAGAGGAGTCGCGGACGGATCGTCCAGTCGGCGATGGAGCGGAGTTCTTGCAGGGAGGTCGTGTCGGCGGTCAGGCCGATGATCATGATCTCTCCCAGGATGGAGGATTGCGGGCCTAACGTGGGATCCCCGGCGTTCGACGGTAGCGATTCTCTCACGACGGCAAGTTTTTCACTGACGATCTGCCGGGCGATGTATATGTCCGTACCCCACTCAAATTCTACCCAGACGACGGAAAATCCCGTGGTAGTGGAGGAGCGTACGCGCCGGACGCCCGCTGCCCCGTTGACCGCAGCTTCTACCGGGAAGGTAACCATGCGCTCGACTTCCTCGGGAGCCATGCCGCGCGCCTCGGTCATCACGACGACCGTCGGGGCGTTCAGATCCGGGAAGACGTCTACTTCTACATAGAGTGTCGCGTACAAGCCCCAGAGGAGTAGCGTCACGGAGACAACGAGGACAAGCAGACGGTTGTGAAGCGAGTAATTTATAATCTTGTTTAGCATGTTCGTTCACTTTAATATTTAACAATGGATTCGTTAATGGGCATGGCCGTGGGGGATGGGTTGTCCCGTGGCCATTTTTACCTGGTAGGCGCCTTGCGTCACCACACGGTCGCCGGGTTGCAGCCCTCGCGTCACTTGTATCTCTTTCCCATCGCCGGCACCAAGTACGACCTCTTGCTTGCGGTATTCCTCTTCGTCGACCTGGACGTAGACGTAGAAATTTCCCATCTCGTTGGTCAGGGCGGAGAGTGGGATCACGAGGGCGTTCTCGACCGGAGCGGAGATCAGGAATACCTCCACGAAGGCGCCGGGGACAATGCCCTCGCGGTTATCAAATTCAAAGGACACGGGGATGTAGAATGAGTTCTCCCCGGTACTCTTCCCGCAAGAGAGGAGACGACCGTTTAATTCCGAGAGGGTGTAGAGGCGTTGGTCGTGAGAGGCCCGAAAATGAGCCGTGGTGATTTGATCGAGTGCCGGGTAGTATTTTTGCGAGACTTCGGTGCGGAGTACTAATCGTCGCTCCTGGACAACGGTGGCCAGGGGTGCTCCTTCCGCAACGTATTCTCCCGTCTTGACCCGGATGTTCTTGAGGTATCCTTTTAACGGGGAAGAGATATTGATCCCGGTGCCCGTTTGACGGCCAGCTATGGCCTCGAAGGCGAGACGGGCAGTCTCGTGCTCCAAGCGAATCTTCTCGTATTCTTGCCTGGAGATGATGTCGTCTTTTAGCAGAGCCTCCGCACGCTCGAAGGCTTGTCGCGCAGCCTCATGGACGGCTTTTGTCCGGGCATAGTAGTCTCCACCGGCGATGGCCCGGGTGGAAAGTTGGAAGAGTGGCTCTCCTTTGTTAACGGTCTTCCCCTCGGAGAGATTCGAGGAAAAGGAGATTATCCCGTTGCTGGTGGCCGCAACGATTACTTCCTCGTCGGTGGCCGGCAGGATTTGCCCGCTTGTCTTGATCACCTGGTGGAAGGTGGTAGGTTGTATCTCTTGCACGGAAAACAAGATTTTGGCCGCTTGCTCGTGGGTGAATAATATGATGTCGCCGTGACGTTCTTCTTCTTTTTCTATCTCTTTTCGTGTGGGGTCGCTGTTTCTGCATCCCGTGAACACAAGGATCGCAATGAGCGAGTAATATAATATATTTTATTTCATAGTAGTTGATTTAAATGGAATGAATGATAAAGATTGCGAGATCTATCTAACGAGAATGCAAATAATCACTATCTTGAATGAAAACTAGCAGATGGATTTCCTGCTAATAGTGTCGATTCTACTTACTGTATCGTTGTATCTATTTACATGCATTTTACAACCATTCTTGATAGATTTTACCTCGTGTAGAAAGCCTCTCTCGCACGTGCTGATTTTCGTGCCTTTCGCACCAGTCGCTATTTCCCGCCTCGTGATGATGAACCGGAAAGTATATTCACGATAGACCGGCAGGAATTAACCTGGATCAAGCTCACGTTAAAACAAGGGAATTATGATGTGCGATTTCTCGCAGACGACGTTTTTGTCGTCAATGATCAACTTAGCCGAGGGGTGGGGCACGTCCGATTCGGACACGCATGGAGAGGCGTACGCGAAACTGCTCCCTGTAAGAAGGAACAGGGGCTTTTTTGACGCACGACACGACGGGGGAATGGTTCCCGTTTAAAGATAGGATAAAGTGTAGGGGGATGAAATCCGATGAGTAGGAGTTCTCGCTGGATTGCTGGCGGACGAGCGTTATCCCAGCGAGAAGGTTTGCGGGACAAGCGTTTTCACTGGAAGGGTCCGGATGGTCGTGGTCACATCCCGCAGATTCCTCTTCCGGAGCGCAGTGCAAGAAATTAAAACAGCTAATGTGACCGTGGTGATGATGGGGCATGGCAAAAAGGAACAGCATGCACGCACATGCTGTCCATAATAAAGCGAATATGCCATGTCTTTTTCTCATGTCTCTTTGTTTCTATCCAGTCAACTATTTTTGTTCTCGTACCCAAGGAGCATGAATTCGGCGGACGCCGGGTTGGTGGCCAGCGGGACGTTGTGTACATCACATACGCGCATGAGCATTTGCACGTCTGGCTCGTGAGGATGCCTGTCTAACGGATCGCGAAAGAAGAAAACCATTTGTATTCTTCCTTCGGCGACTTGCGCAGCGATCTCCGCATCCCCGCCTAACGGTCCAGACAATAAACATTCTGCTTGCAGACCGGCAGCTTGCACGTGTTTACCGGTCGTGCCGGTAGCGATAATTTCGATGTTGGCGGAGTGCAAAAAGTGCAAATGTTTGTTCAAGAAGGCGACCATTTCTGCCTTTTTCCCATCGTGCGCAATAACTGCTAATTTCATAGTATCATGGTTTAAAATGAAGCCGCCGAGGTACGCGACGGCTTTTTTTATTTCGTTAGTTCAAACTCAAATTCTTCCTCAGCAGGTGGTATACATTGTCCATTATTACATGCCATAAATTCCACGTAACCTGCTAATTTAGCCTTTCCCTTGGTCAGTTTCACCCGTTGCACGAATGTCACCGTATTTGCAAAATAAGCTAATTCCATGTTGAAAGCCTCGCTTTTCTCGATGAGTGGTTTTGTTGTTGCCTTGAATTCGTCTATTAATTCGACGCCATCGGTTTCATCCGTGTCGACGTGAAACGTGGTGGGTATCGGGCCCCCTTCCGGAAGCTTCGTGTCGTACAAGTGCCAGGTTGCGTCGATCGTAGCCTTGCATAGCACGTCATATGTTCCTTCACTCACTTTTTTTACGGAAATCGCCCATTTTACCGGTTTTAATACTTGAGCCGTAGCGGCGCCGACCATTATGGTCGATAAGACCACACAGATGAGTATTCTCTTCATATTTCAATTATTTAAAGATTCTATACTTAGTTGTATTCCTTTCGCAAAATTCGGGAACAGCCGGGCAAGAATGTGTTATTAATAGGTTAAAAAATCTACAATGTTTTTTTGATCGCTATCTCTTCAAACGATTCAATGAAGTCTCCTTGTTGTAGATCGTTGAAATTTTGTATGTTTAAACCACATTCGAATCCTTTTGCGACCTCCTTCACGTCGTCCTTGAAACGTTTCAACGATCCTAACTCACCAGAGTAGATTACAATGCCATCTCGGATAACTCGCACTTTGGTCGATCGGGTGATTTTGCCATCCCGAACAATACACCCGGCGACCGTGCCCACTTTCGATATTTTGAAGGTTTCCATTACCTCTACCGTCGAGGTGATCTCTTCCTTTATTTCCGGCGAGAGCATCCCTTCCATTGCGGATTTGATCTCCTCAATGGCGGTGTAGATGATCGAGTAGAGGCGGATGTCGATTTGTTCTTTTTCGGCTAATTTGCGCGCTCCTAATGAGGGACGCACCTGGAAACCAACAATGATAGCGTTGGAAGCGGCAGCTAACATGATATCTCCCTCGGAGATCTGTCCTACGGCTTTGTGGATCACGTTCACCTGTATTTCCCGAGTGGAGAGCTTGATCAACGAATCGGAGAGCGCCTCGATAGAACCGTCCACGTCTCCTTTCACAATGATGTTTAATTCCTGGAAGTTGCCGATGGCAATCCGCCGTCCAATCTCGTCCAGCGTGATGTGTTTCTGGGTACGTAATCCTTGCTCACGTTGCAATTGCTTGCGTTTGTTAGCCAGGGCGCGTGCATCTTTCTCATTGTCCATCACATTAAATTTATCACCCGCTTGCGGCGCACCGTCCAAGCCAAGAATCAATACGGGGGTTGACGGACCGGCTTCTTCTAATTTCTGCCCGCGTTCGTTGAACATCGCCTTCACGTGACCAAAGTATTGCCCGGCAAGTACCACATCGCCTACCCGAAGCGTCCCGTTTTGCACTAATATCGTGGCCACGTACCCGCGTCCCTTATCAAGCGAAGATTCGATGGTCGACCCGGTCGCTTTCTTGCGAGGGCTAGCCTTTAACTCCAACATCCCGGCTTCGAGCAATACCTTTTCGAGTAGCTCCTCAATATTCAGTCCCTGCTTGGCAGAAATTTCTTGAGACTGGTATTTCCCTCCCCAGTCTTCTACCAGGTAGTTCATCCCGGCAAGTTCTTCTTTTATCTTCTCCGGATTAGCTCCTGGCCTGTCTATTTTGTTTATCGCAAAGACGATCGGCACACCGGCCGCACTAGCATGATTAATAGCTTCCACGGTCTGGGGCATCACGTGGTCGTCAGCCGACACGATGATGATGGCGATATCGGTGACCTGGGCGCCACGGGCACGCATGGCCGTGAATGCCTCATGGCCGGGAGTATCGAGGAATGTCACAGTACGCCCATCACTAAGCATGACACTATATGCCCCGATGTGCTGGGTAATTCCTCCTGCCTCCCCGGCGATCACATTCGCTTTTCGGATGTAGTCCAGTAATGAGGTTTTCCCGTGGTCGACGTGTCCCATGACCGTCACGATGGGGGGACGTGGTTCCATATCTTCCAACTTGTCCTCCTCCTCTTCCTCGATGGCTTCTTGAATATCGACGCTCACGAATTCTATCGTGAATCCAAACTCTTCTGCCACGATATTGATGATCTCTGCGTCCAATCGCTGGTTGATCCCCACGAAATGACCCAATGACATGCAAGCAGAAATGATGCTCGTGGGGGGGATATCCATCATGGTGGCCAATTCGCTAACGGTCACGAATTCCGTTACTTTCAGGACACGCTTCTCCATCTCCGCCATCTCTATCTCGGCTTGTCGCCGTTGATGCACGGCCTCTCGTTTGTCCTTGCGATGTTTAGACGTTTTGGTTTTCCCCCGGACCTCCATGCGGGCACGGGTATCTTTGACCTGTTTTTCAATCTCCTCCTCACTGATCTTTACCTTGGAGACCTTTTTCTTTTGAACAGTTCGCAATTTTTTATTGCCCTCTTCCTGCCGGGGTGTTGTCCCGGAGGCATTGATAGTAACCTTCTCGTCTTTTGATACAGAGATCCGGTTTCTTTTCTTTTTGCGTACCCCACCATCTTCCGTGGATTTCTCACTTTTAGGAGGAGCTAAAATAATTGATTTACGTGTTGTCTCGTCAGGAACGGGAGGTGTTGCTGTTGCCTGTTGTTTTTTCAACTCTTTTTTTCCTCCTTCTTGTTCTTTTCTTTCTTGTTCCCTTCTTTCCTGTTCTTTTCTTTCTCGTTCCTTTCTTTCTGCTTTTTTCTCCGCTTTGCTTTTGGGACGCGGGCGCGTGCGGTCGTTGATACTATCAAGGTCGAGCGTCCCCACTACCTTTAGTGTAAAAGCATCGGCTCTTTTTTCTGTTTCCTCAGCCTTGTTCTCTTCCTTGCTCTCTTCCTTATCCTCTTGCGGTGACGTCGCGGTGACAACGGGAGGAGTCTCCTCGACAGGTTGCTCTATAACGGGTTGCTCTTCGACGAGTGGTTCCTCAACAGGTAATTCCTCGACAGTTTTTGGCGTAACGACAATTTCCTCAACGGGAGACTCCTCGACAGACTTCTCCTCGACAGAGACCGGTATCTCTACGGGAGGGGAAAAAACGTTTTCAACCGGAGTAGGCAGAGGTTCTTCCAGGCTCTTTTTCAAAGATTCTTCCATCTTCGTCACTTCTTGTTCCTCCACTTTTTCTTGTGAGGGCTGCACGCGATTCTGGTTGATATGCCCGACGATCTTGATACCGCGGTTTTTCACCTCGTCTTTCACGGAAATAAACTTTGATGACTCTTTGGATGCTGGTTTGTCGATAGATATAGTCTCCTTCTTTGGACGATGATACTTATCGCTTTTTATCGAGATACCCCTGGCCTTGCTTTCATTGGAAAATTTCGCTTCCACCAGCAGGAATTGCTCTTCGGTCAACTTCGTGTTGGGATTAGACGAAATCTGAATACCCTTTTCTTGCAGGTACTCCACGATAGTGGAGTGGCCCACGTTAAACTCTCTTGCAACTTTACTTAATCTTTCTACCATAGGTGATGGTTCATTTACTTCGTTTTACCTCGAAACCCGTTTACTTTTCAAATTCAGCTTTTAACACCCTGCGCACCTCTCGAATAGTCTCTATTTCAAGATCTGTTCTATTTTCCAGTTCCTCATCGCTTAACTCCAATACGGTTTTAGCGGTATCGCACCCGATACGCTTTAACTCGTCGATCACCCACTGCTCGACCTCATCAACAAATTCTTCCAACCTAACGTCCTCTTCATCGCCTTCCGTTATGCGATACACGTCAATCTCGTACCCGGTGAGTTGACTTGCCAACCGGATATTCAATCCTCCCTTTCCGATGGCCAGGGAGACCTCGTCTTTATTCAAGTGGACGTTGACATGCTTGTGCATTTCGTCGATCTCGATCTTGTTGATTTTTGCCGGGTTCAATGCCCGTTGAATATAAAGCTGAACGTTACTGGTAAAGTTAATCACGTCGATATTCTCGTTGCGTAATTCGCGCACGATCCCGTGAATACGGGAGCCTTTCATTCCCACGCAAGCTCCTACCGGATCAACGCGGTCATCATAGGATTCCACCGCCACCTTCGCTCGTTCGCCCGGCATCCTCACCACCTTTTTAATCGTGATCAGGCCGTCGTATATCTCAGGCACCTCGTTCTCGAAGAGCCTCTCGAGAAAAACGGGAGACGTGCGGGAGAGAATAATCTGCGGTGACGAATTTCTCATCTCCACCCGGATGACAACGGCGCGTATTGTGTCTCCTTTCTTAAAGAAATCGCTGGCGATCTGCTCGCTTTTAGGCAGGAGCAATTCATTGTCCTCGTCGTCCAACACGAGTATCTCCTTCTTCCACACTTGATACACCTCGCCGGTAACGATTTGCCCGATCTTCTCTTTATACTTCATGTAGATGTGATCTTTTTCCAACTCCAGGATGCGGGCCGACAGATTCTGGCGTAGCGCCAATATCGCCCGGCGTCCGAAATCCTTGAATTTCACCTCATCAGTCACCTCTTCTCCTTCCTCGTAATCGGGATCTATTTTCTTCGCTTCTGACAGGGCTATTTGCATGCTTGGATTCTCCAGTTCGTCGTCATTCACCACGGTACGATTTCTCCAGATCTCCAAATCTCCCTTATCGATATTGACGATGATGTCGAAATTCTCGTCCGTGCCGTACCGCTTGACGAGCATACCTCTAAAGATCTCCTCCAGCACGTTCATCAAGGTTTCTCTGTCGATATTCTTATGTTCTTTAAACTCGGCGAACGAGTCAATCAAATTAATCGTTTCCATGAATATTCTGTTTTTCATTATTACATTTTCACGACATCTTTCACCTCTTTAATGCTAGTGAAAGGTATCTCTCTTTCTATGTTTATTTTCTCCTTCTTTTTCTTTCCTTCCACCGGGACACTTTCCTCGCAAGCGATCGTGATACCGGTTTCGGAATGTGCCAGCAGCGTGCCTTCCAGTTTCTTACCACTGGAAAGCTTCACCTCGACATGCTTCCCCACGTTTTTCTCGAATTGTTGCGGCATCTTGAACGGGTACCCGATCCCTGCACTATACACTGTCAACGAGAAATCCTCGCTTTCCTTGTCAAGCTTTGCTTCCAGCGTCCGACTGACGATCATGCATTCCTTCACGCTAACGCCTTGCATGGAATCGACGCACAACTCGATCGTGTTATCGTCCGAAATCGTCAGATCCACCAGGAAAAGCTTGTTTTCCTGCAAGACGGGAGCGATGATCTGCCTAATCTCTGCATTACTCTTCATAGATACTACTCTTCGATTTTAGAAACACAAGAGGGGACGCGTCGCCCCCTCCAATGATTAACCGGGCAAAGGTAAAATTAATATTTTATAAAACAAAGGCTTCAATCCGGAAAACTACTCGGAAAAGTTTTTTTATAGAAACCAGCCTGTCATTATTTTAGTTACTCCCGAAAAAATGCTATGTTTGCCAAAACTTTTTAACGAAAATATGGAATTCAAAGCAAAGGACATCGCGACTTTATTACATGGAGTTGTAGAAGGGGATCCGGAAATTGAGGTGAACGATATTTCCAAGATCGAGGAGGGACGAGCGGGGACGTTAGCTTTTTTAGCAAATCCGAAATACGAGAATTATATCTATTCAACACAAGCGTCCATTGTTTTGGTCGATAAAACATTCGTGCCCGCCAAGCCACTCCCCTGCACGTTGATACGAGTAGAATCCGCGTACGATGCCTTTGCTTCCCTGCTGCAACTGTACGACGATATGGTGTCGCGTCCCACCGGCATCGAGCAACCCGTCCACATCGGCGAGGGAGCAACGCTGGGAGAGGAATTATACATCGGCGCCTTCGCTTACATCGGTAAGGGAACGAAAATCGGCAATCACGTGAAAATATACCCGCACGTCTACATCGGCGAAGAGGTCGAGATCGGCGACCATACCGTCATTTACCCCGGCGCGCGACTCTACGCGCGATGTCGCGTGGGGGCCTCGTGCATTCTCCACTCGGGAGCGGTAATCGGGGCAGACGGCTTCGGCTTCGCGCCTGACGGTGACGGGTACAAGAAAATCCCGCAAATCGGCAATGTCATCATAGAAGATCGTGTCGAGATCGGGGCAAACACCTGCATCGACCGGGCCACGATGGGATCCACGATCATCCGGGAAGGAGTAAAACTGGACAACCTGATACAAGTAGCGCACAATGCCGTCGTGGGACGGAACTCCGTCATGGCAGCACAAAGCGGCATCGCCGGATCCGCGAAACTGGGAGAACACTGCGTGATCGGCGGGCAAGCCGGCGTCGTAGGACACCTCACGCTCGCCGACGGCACGCGATTAACTGCACAATCAGGAATCTCCGTCAACACGAAAGCGAACGCCATCATGCGGGGATCGCCGGCATTCGACATCGCGAAATACCAGCGTTGCTACGTCCTCTTCCGCCGCCTGCCGGAGATATACGACCAGGTCGTGGACCTGGAAAAAAAAGTAAAAAAATTAACCCAGATATAGTTCGGAACAATGAAACAAAGGACGATCAAAAAAAGCTTTGTACTAAAAGGCAGGGGACTGCACAACGGGAAAGAAGTGACCGCCACCTTTCTCCCGGCAGCGGAAAACACGGGATACCGCATCACGCGCGTAGACCTGGAACACCGCCCGGAAATACCGGCACTTGCCGCGTACGCCACGCTCGCGGAACGCTCCAGCTGCCTGGAAAAAGAAGGCGTGCGCGTCTACACGATGGAACACGCCCTGGCCGCGCTACACGGGTGCGGCATCGACAACTGCCTCGTCGAACTGGACGGGGAAGAATTTCCCATCCTGGACGGCAGCGCGAAACACTTCGTCGAGGGCATCGAACAAACGGGAATAGAAGAACAAACCGCCCCCCGTCGCTACTTCAAGGTGACAGAGCCAATAGAACATACCTCCGAAGACGGGCTAACCCGCTTGACCCTGCTCCCGGACGACTCCTACAACGTGAACCTCATCGTCGCGTACAACTCCCCCTACCTGTCCATGCAATACGCCACCTACTCGGGAAAAGAAACGGACTTCGCGAGGGAAATCGCCCCGTGTCGCACCTTCGTCTTCCTGCGAGAAATCGAGCCACTGCTCAAACAAAACCTCATCAAGGGAGGAGACCTCGACAACGCCATCGTGATCATGGACAGGGAAATCTCGCAAGACGAAATGGACCGGCTCGCCCTGTTGCTACAACGCGACTCGATGAAAGTAAAACAAGGCATCCTGAACAACATCACCCTGCACTTCGACAACGAACCCGCCCGCCACAAGCTACTGGACGTCATCGGCGACCTCGCCCTGTGCGGCCGCTTCATCAAGGCCCGCGTGATCGCGGAACGACCCGGGCACAAGGCCAACACGACAATGGCCAAAAAACTACACAAACTCATCCTCGCCTCCGAACGAGAAGACGCCTGCCCGGCAATAGACGTGACGGCCACACCGCTCATGGACATCAACCGGATCAAGGGACTACTACCGCACCGCCCCCCCTTCCTGCTGGTAGACAAAATATACGAGGTGACAGACCACGTCGTCATCGGATGCAAAAACGTGACAATGAACGAACCGTTCTTCACCGGGCACTTCCCCGACGAACCGGTCATGCCGGGAGTACTGCTCGTCGAGGCAATGGCACAATGCGGGGGAATCCTCGTGCTAAACCAGGTAGAAGACCCGGAAAACTACTCCACCTACTTCCTGCGCATCGACGGGATCAAGTTCCGCAAAAAAGTAGTCCCCGGGGACACCGTCGTCTTCAAACTCGTGACCATCGCGCCGACGCGCCGCGGAATCGTCACGATGAGAGGATACGCCTTCGTCGGGAAAAACCTCGTCTGCGAGGGCGAGTTCATGGCGCAAGTTGCGAAAACAAAAAACTAATCGTAAACTTGCACCTCGAACCTGGAAAAAATAAATACACGTAGTGCATCACCTAATGAAAAACGAATGAAACAACCGTTAGCCTATGTTCACCCGGAAGCAACCATCGCGGACAACGTGGTCATCGACCCGTTCGTGACCATCGACAAAAACGTGGTCATCGAGGCAGGAACGCGGATAGGATCGAACGCCACCATCCTCGAAGGAGCGCGCATCGGGAAAAACTGCAACATCTTCCCGGGAGCCGTGATATCCGCCATACCCCAAGACATGAAATTCAGGGGAGAACACTCCATCGCGATCATTGGCGACAACACGACGATCCGCGAATGCGTGACCGTCAACCGCGGGACAGCAGCCAAGGGAACCACGCGGATCGGCAACTCCTGCCTGATCATGGCCTACGCCCATATCGCGCACGACTGCACGATCGGAAACAACTGCATCATCACGAACTCCAGCCAGTTAGCCGGCGAGGTCGTCGTCGACGACTTCGCCATACTGGGCGGGATGACCGCCGTGCACCAGTTCGTTCGAATCGGTCGCCACGTGATGATTCAAGGCGGATCGCTAATCGGAAAAGACGTCCCCCCCTACGCGAAAGCCGGGCGCTTCCCGCTCTCGTACGCCGGGGTCAACTCCATCGGCTTGCGTCGACGCGAGTTCTCGAACGAGAAAATCAACGAGATACAAGACATATACAGGATACTCTTCCAATCCGGGCTGAACAACTCGGACGCCCTGGAACGCATCGAGGCGGAGATGCCCGCCTCGAAAGAGCGTGACGAAATCATACTTTTCGTCCGCAACAGCAAACGCGGAATCATGAAAGGATACCTCGGTTAAGCCCGCGCGCTCGACCGCCGCGTCGCGCGACCAACCACCGCTCGACCGCGAGACTGCCGCCCGAACGCGGCCGGGGACGTTGTCGCCCTTTTCCCGGGCACTTGTCCCCCGGCGCGACGCGGCACGAGTGATTTCCCGGTAGCCTCGACGCCGGTCGTGAAGCAACGCGCTCTATTTTGCACGCGCCGGGGAAAAACACCGTTCGACGGGCAGAAAATCTAATTAGACAAACAGAAAGTTGCGGTAGACAAACAGAAAGTTGCGGTAGACAAACAGAAAGTTGCGGTAGACAAACGGAAAGTTGCGGTAGACAAACAGAAAGTTGCGGTAGACAAACGGAAAGTTGCGGTAGACAAACGGAAAGTTGCGGTAGACAAACGGAAAGATGCGGTAGACAAACGGAAAGTTGCGGTAGACAAACGGAAAGTTGCGGTAGACAAATGGAAAGCGGGGTTAGAAAAACGGAAAGCGGGGTTAGAAAAACGGAAAGCGGTGTTAGAAAAATGAAAAGCGGGGTTAGATAAACAAAAAGCGGGGTTAGATAAAAAATCTACCCCGCTTCAAGTATCCCGACGAGATCAATCAGATCAACCAGATCATTTATACCACCAGTACCATTGAAAGGCTTAACAGGGGTATCCGGGAATATACCAGGAATAAAAGTTACCTTCCCCCTCCCGTGTTAAAAGTAAGGCCGACCTGGAAATTCAAGTCTCGTGCCCCGACGGGAACAAATTCCTTGGAAAGTTTCGAGAAAGCACAATCGCTGGCGATGAATAACGCCGGGCCGACGCGAGGAGAAATGTGCATGGCAAAGCCCACGCTCTTCGAGGGACGGGCCGTGAGGACGGCGTAACTGGCGCTGGCAGCAAACCAGGAGCAAGGACGAAGGTTGGCCGAGAGCGTGCAGGTATTCATGTCATACCCGGCGGCTTGCTCGCGGGAGTACAGCGCGCCGACAGAGAACCTGTCGCCGAACAAGGAGTACTCGAGGCCGAGGTTAAGGGAGACGTTGAGCGAGGTGGAGCGAGACTTCCCGGACTCCTGGTCGTCGGTAAAGAAGTCGAGACCGCTCTCGATGGCGTCGAGGGCATCGTCGAGGATGTCCTCGATGGAGGAATCCTCCCCGGACTGCCCGACGGAGTAATCGTTCGGGCGAATGGTGACGGTCGTCCCGGCGGTACTGGCGCGGTACGTGCTGGTGGGCGCCCACTTGATGAAGCCGATGTCGTTCGCGGCGGCGGAGACGGTCAGCCGCCCGGCGGGGCCGAGATCGATGAGGCGGAGGGACGCGCCGAGGTCAAGGGCTGCGCCGTAGCCGGGGATGCCGTTCCAGTCGAAATCGAACCCGTCGAGGGCACCGGTCTCGCCCTTTAGCTTCGGCGTGATGCCGGGAGCGGAGAAAGCGAGGGAGGAGCGGGACTGGATTTGCCAGAAGTCTTGCCCGGCGGCAACCTTCAGTTGTTCGGCGGCGACGTGCATTTCTCCTACCCCGAGGAGGAGCTTGGGCCGGACACCGGCGTGCAGCCGTCCCCCGATGAAGGAGCGGGCGTACCCGAGGCCGACCTCGACGTGTGCCCTGGCGGAGAGCTGGATACCGGAGAGGTCGTAAGTGGTAGAGGGAGCGTCCTGGTCGACGAACCCTACCTTGAGAAGTTCAAAGAGGGAGCGGGGGAGATCGACGTCGGCGCGTACACGCGTGCCGACGTGCACGTTCCAGAAGGCCTTCTTCCCGCGGAATCCCATAGAGAGGAGGTCGACGGAGGCGGAGGCGGAGAGGTAATTGTGGTCGGAGATCCCGGCGAGGAACTGTTCCGGGGTGACATCCTTGTGCAGGAAGGTCACGTTTTTGGCGGGCGACGCGGGATCGTTCCCCTGCAGGAAGACGAAGTTGTCGAGGGTAAAGGTATTGGTAGCGGCCCCGGCGTGGATATTCCCGGAGAGCGGCACGCCGATGTACCCTCGATCGGGGTAGAGGGCGGGGTTGAGGTAGTGCCGGGCGTGGGCGGAGGTCATGAAGTAGGATGTTTTTGTTGCTTGCGCGACGGCAAGGGCGGGGGCGACGAGGAGCGCGATCACCGCGAGGTATGTTGTTGTTTTCATGGCGACGGGTGGTTAAAGGTTGACGTGCATCCCGCCCGTTTTCAGGACGAGGTTATCGAGGACAAGGAAATCATCCCGGTCGAGGGTGATGTTCTCGAGTCCCTCGAAGATAAAAGTAATCTTGATCCCGTCGGCATCGGCCATGTAGGGGGTGTACTCGCTGTCGATGTGCAGGACAAAATCCTGGATCGTCTTGTTCTTGACCTGGCTATCGTCGATAAGGATAGCGTTGATGTTTTCCCCTTGCCGGTCAATGATGTTGAGCCGCGCGGTGATATTGGCGTCGGCGTTGATACCGGTGATAAACACGTTAAGTTTGCCCTCGAGCGAGATGTCGCCCGCTCCCTCGAAGAAGAATTTTTCGGCGACCTCTTCGGTGAAGAGGCCCTCGACGAGGTATTCCAGGGCGAGGGTACCGGGTAAACCGGGGATTTCTATTTCCACGAGGTTGGATTTAAACCAAGCGGTGTCGACCGACCCGACGGGGACGGGGGGGATGTTGATGACGGCTTCTTTGTCAAGCTCGCCGAGGTCGTAATCCTTGTCGACGCAGGCGCGCGTGACAAAGAGGCAGGCGACGGCGGCGATGACGACGTGTAGTGTTTGTTGTTTCATGCGTGTGATGTTTAATTATTAATTGTTTCCAGCGAAGTGGTGATAGAAGCGGGTGATGGTGGTCATACCGTTGAACAGTTGTTGTAGCGGGAAATTCTCGTTCGGGGAGTGAGTCGCGTCGGTGGCAAGCCCGAAGCCGAGGAGGATGGTTTTGATACCGAGGATCTCCTCGAGGGTCGCGATGACGGGGATACTTCCCCCGGAGCGGGTGGGCACGGGCAGCTTGCCGTAGACATCGAGGCAGGCACGTTCGGCTGCGCGGTAGGCAGGGTGATCCGTGGGACAATCGTAGGAGGGGCCACCGTGGAGGTACTCGACGGTGACGGTGATGTATGGCGGGGCGATTTCCCGGAGGTGTTGCTCGAACAGCCTGGCGATCTTCTCGTGTTGCTGGTGGGGGACGAGACGGCAACTGATCTTGGCGCTTGCCCTGGAGGGGAGTACCGTCTTGGCCCCCTCGCCGGTGTACCCGCCGTGTATCCCGCAGACATCGAGGGTGGGGCGCATGCCGACGCGCTCGGTGGTGGAGTATCCTTCCTCGCCCTTGAGGGCGCGCACGCCGATGGTTTTCTTGTACGTTTCCTCGTCGAAGGGTGCGGCGGCAGCGGCGGCACGTTCTTCCGGGGAGAATACCCGCGCGTCGTCGTAGAAGCCGGGGATGGTCACTCGCCCGTGTTCGTCCTGCAACGCGGCGACGAGGCGACACAACTCGTTGATCGGGTTGGCGACGGCACCGCCGAAGAGTCCGGAGTGGAGGTCAATGGCCGGGCCGGTGACCTCTACTTGCCAGTAGGCGAGGCCGCGGAGGCCGGTGGTGATGGACGGCACGTCGGCGGCGAGCATGGAGGTGTCCGAGGCGAGGATGACGTCGGCGGCGAGCATCCCGGCGTGTTCCCTGCAGAAGGCGGGCAAGTTGGGCGAGCCGGTTTCTTCCTCTCCCTCGATGAGGAACTTGACATTGCACGGGAGGAGTCCCCGCCTGACGAGGTACTCGAACGCCTTGAGGTGCATGAACGATTGTCCCTTGTCATCGTCGGCGCCCCGCGCCCGGATCTTCCCGTCCACGATGACGGGCTGGAACGGGTCGGTCGTCCACTCGTCGAGCGGGTCGACGGGCATGACGTCCATGTGCCCGTACACGAGCACGGTGGGCAGGGCGGGGTCGATGATCTTCTCGCCGTACACGACCGGGTGGCCGTTCGTGCGGTACACTCCCGCGCGGTCAGCCCCGGCCTCGAGCAGGAGTCTTTCCCACAGCCCGGCGCAGCGGTACATGTCGTCGGCGTGCTCCGGCTGCGAGGAGATGGAGGGGACGCGGAGTAACTCGAACAACTCGTCGATGAATCGCCCGGAGTTGTCCTCGATGTATTTCTTTATTGATTCCATGAGTTGTGTTGTTTAAATTCTCGGGTAGCAAAGATACGTGTTTCTTCCTTTTCCTCGCTACAATTGCCCGATAAGCTCGCGTTGTTCCTTGAAGAAAATCCTCCTAGGCATCTCTCCCGCCTCCGAGATGAGCGTAGAGAGGCGCTTGAGCGACAATATCCACTCGCGGATCATCGAGAACATGACCGGGTCGACGGAGGCAAGGACGTTTAGTGTGAATATGCTGAGGCAGCTGACCGATCCGTGCTTGTAGACGGTGTAGCTGTACGTGGATTCGAAATTGGTATTCGAGATGTAGAGGTGTAGGGGGTTACCGGAGTCATACCTCCCGTTCATGGCCGCGCGTTCCATCTCGTCGAGGAGCAGGAACAACTCCTCGCGGATCTTTTCCTTCTCGTCGGGGAGGAGGAGACCGGCGTCGGCGAAATACCGTATATCGTTGAAAAGATACCTGAAAATCATCGGGTCGAGGATAATACACGTGGTCTTCATACCCTCGACGGCCCGCGCGTACCGCTCGCCGAGGAGGAAAAACCGGTCGGGCAGCGTCAGGTTCTTGTACGGGATCATGTTCTCCCTTCCCTCGTGCTGGTACGTCCACTTGTAGCACCTCAGGCGGGTAAGGTGGAAATGCTTGGCGGTAAACGTGAGCGGGATCATGTTCATCGCGATGCCCAGCTCGGAGTCGGGATCGTGTTGCGCCCGCTCGTAGGCGATGATATTGCGCTTGAACAGCTCGTAATTCTTGTCGCTCGTGTCCGAGAAGCTCAGCGCCGTGTAGAAGAACGGGATAGTATCCTCCCTGCTGTTACAGGCGACCGTGTCCAGGGAGATATTCATCTTCTCGGCGATGGTTACCGCCTCGCTAAACGTGAAGGGGACTTCCCCGCGCAGGCGGCGATAGGCAGCTTCCCTGCCGATACAGAGAAGCTCCGAGAGGGTAGTGGCGAGATTTCGTCCTGCCGGGAGTTGTTCCCGCACGGCGGACGTCAAGTGATCCAGGAGTATATCGTTTTTCATATCTATCAAGACACGGGGTAACACTCGCGCGTACACGAGTTTGTAATTAAACGACGCAAATATACTCTTGTTTTACCGAATTAACAAGCACTTTCGACAGGACATGTCACTTTCGCGTGAATAATTCACCCGGCGAGACGAAAGGAACGCCGGAAAAGAAGGAGAATAGAAAAAACGAGACCGCGTGAAGCGATTTCCCGCGGCCTCGTCGTCGTGCCCCCTCGTGCCAGGGGATTACCTGATCACGGTCACCTTCTCGAGGGTGACGTCGGTGGAGAGGAAGCCCTCCTTGACGGGTTCCTCGCGGGCGTAATCGGTGGAGAGGTACTTCTTGCTGTCGTCGGCGAAGACGGTGACGACGACGGCATCCTTCCCGAGCATGTTTCCCGCCTTGACGGCGCCGAGGAAATTGGCGCCGGACGAGATCCCCACGCCCAGTCCCAGCACGCGGGCGAGCTTCTGGGCCATGATGATGGAATCCCCGTCGTCGACCTGGACAATATCGTCCAGCGTGTCGAGCTTCACGATCGAGGGGATAAACTCGTCGGAAATTCCCTGCACGCGATGCTTCCCGACCTTGTACCCGGTACTCATCGTGGGAGAATTTTCCGGTTCGAGCGGGAAGAGCTTCACGCGCGGGTTAACACCGGTGAGGTAGTGCCCGACGCCCATGATCGTGCCGCCGGTACCGACGCCGGCGACGAACGCGTCGGGGACAAGCCCGAGCTGTCCGAGCTGCGAGACGATTTCCGGCCCCGTCGTCGTGGCGTGCGCCTCGCAATTCTTCTCGTTATCGAACTGCCTCGGGAGGAAGACGCCGTCGGGATCGTCTTTTTTCGCCTGTTCGGCCATCGCGATACTGCCGAGGAAGCCGCCTTCCGCGGGGGTGACGAGGCGTATCGTCGCGCCGAAACTCCTGATGAGATTGATCCTCTCGGCGCTCATCCAGTCGGGCATGAAGATCGTCACCTCGTGCCCCATCGCCCTGCCGAGGGCGGAGAAAGAGATGCCGGTATTGCCGCTCGTGGCCTCCATGACGCGCATCCCGGGGCGCAGCTCGCCGGTCCGGTACGCGTAATCCAGGATATGGTACGCCATGCGATCCTTGATACTCCCCGTCAGGTTATGGTACTCGGCCTTGGCGTACAACGACCGTCGTTCGCCGGCGAACGTGTAGTCGATCTCGAGTAGCGGCGTGTTGCCGATGATCGACTTCAGCCCGAGTAGGCGTTTCTTGATGTCTAGTTCTGTCATATTGATTGGTTTTTGATGAGTCTCGCGAAGATAAGAAATAACTCACGGGTCCTGCCGCCGGAATCTCCAGTAGCAGGCCGCGTAACAAGCGACAACGTACGCGACGGCGGCCGCGATGTATACCGCGACGGGCAGCGTCTCGTCCACCCGCGCCAGCCGGTACGCGTCGAGCTGCAACAGGTGTTCCGACGATCCGAACGGCAAGAGTTGTCCCGCCGCGCCGAGCTTCACCAGGTACTTCTCGAGAACATTCTCGGCGAAGAGCCAGTAGACGACGAGGACGCCGATCGTGATCGCCGACCGCCCGAGGAGCAGCGCCAGGAGCAGTGCCGCGCCGAGGAACATCACGGCGTGGAGGAAGAAATAGAAAATGTACTCGATGCCGGCGAGTGAAAACGGCTCTACACCCGTCTTCCCGGTGACGAGCGCCGCGGCGCCCGCCAGGAGCGTCGCCAGGAGGGCCAGCGAGAGCGCCACGAGGACTTTACCCGTGACGTACTGGTCGCGTCCCAGCCCGTCGATCACGTTTTGCCGGCTCGTACGGTAAGTATTCTCCGCGCACGCGTGCATGACGAGCGCCACCGCGGGGATCACGAGCAAGTACGAGGTAAAGTACGCCACGCTCCTCCACGCGTCCGGGAAGGTGAACGGCAACGCCTGCCCCAGTCGCGCGTTCCCGGAAGAGATCTCCTCCACCGCGTGGTTAACGCCGAAGACGCTCGCCGCGAACAGCGCCACGAGGACGAGGAAGGGAACGTTCCGCTTCAACTTCAGGAATTCTATATATAATAGGTGTATCACGTGCTTGAATTATCTTGTTAGCTCGAGAAACGTCGACTCGAGTTTTTTCTCCCTCGTCACCAGGCGCTCGAGGACGATCCCTCGCTCGATGCAAAACCTGTTCACGTCCGCGGCGGTCACCTCCCCGCGGCGACACGCGATCGTGACGCCGTCCCCCGTCACCTCCACGCCGTCGACGCCATTCATCTCCCGCAGCACGCTTGCCAGCCGCGCGGCGTCGCCGCCGGCGGCCTCGACGGTCATCGTCCCGTCGTGCCGCGCGAGCACCTCCCGCATCTCCCCCTCGGCGAGCAGCACGCCCTTTCGCAGGATGGCAACGCGCGTGCACACCTTCTCGACCTCGTCGAGGAGGTGACTCGCGAGGATAACGGTCGCACCGCCGGCCGCCATCTGCCTGATCAGTTGCCGCGTCGCGGAGATCCCCTCCGGGTCAAGCCCGTTCGTCGGCTCGTCGAGGATCACGACGCGGGGCGAGGCGAGGAGCGCGGCGGCGATGGCGAGGCGTTGCTTCATGCCGAGGGAGAACGTCCTGAACTTGTCGTGCTGCCTGTCGATGAGATCCACCTGCCGCAGCACGCGCGGGATCGCCGCCGGGTCGCGTCGCTTGATGGCGGCGACGACCTCGAGGTTCTGCCGCGCCGACAGGTACGGGTAAAAATTAGCGGTTTCCAGCAACGTGCCGGTCTCCCGGCGCGTCTCGTGCCGTGGCCTCGTCCCGTCGAGGAGTCGATACGTCCCCGCGGTGGCCTCGATCACCCCCGTGACGATGCCCAGCAGCGTGGTCTTCCCGCTACCGTTTGGCCCAAGAATGCCGTACACGGAGCCGGCCGGGACGGTAATCGAGACATTCTCGAGCGCCGTCACCGACTTGTAGTGTTTTGTAATCCCGTTCGTGGTTAATACGTTCATCTTGATTTATTCTACCGGGTGCCCGCGCGCGGATCGCGCTTACGATTCTCTCGTCACGGGCACCGCGAAGTTATAAAAAATCCGCGAACCGCGTGATTCCCGTGACAATTCGACGCACCCCCCGCGCCGCGGAAAGCGCTATCTTCGCGCCATGCAAGAGACGGCTGGACAAGGAATATACGTGCACGTGCCTTTTTGCCGGGGCAAGTGCGACTACTGCGGGTTCTACTCCGTGGCATCGCCGGCGTGGCGGGGGACGTACCTCGACGCGATCGAGAGGGAAACACGCGAGCGAGCCGGCGCGTTCCCCTCCCGCCGTGCCACCACGCTATACGTCGGTGGCGGCACGCCGTCGGCGCTCTCGCCGGGAGAACTGGGACGCGTCGTCGACGCGCTCGAGCGGGAACTGTCGTTCGACGCGGGCGCGGAACGCACGATCGAGGTAAACCCGGAAGACGTCACCCGGGAAAACCTCTCGGCGTGGCGATCAATGGGCTTCAACCGACTGAGCATCGGGGCGCAAACCTTCTCGGACGACAACCTGCGGCTCGTCCACCGCCGCCACTCCGCCCGGCAGGCGATCGACGCCACGCGTGCCGCCGCCGACGCCGGCTTCGACAACCTCAGCGTCGACCTCATCACCGGCCTGCCCGGGCAGGACGACGACACGGCACGGCGCGACATCGAGACGTTAACCCGCCTCCCGGCGTGCCACGCGTCCGTGTACCTGCTCAGCGTCGACCCGTCCACGCGCCTCGAGCGGCTCGCCCGGCAGGGGAAGCTGGCGCTGGCGGGCGACGACGAGCTGGCCGCGCGGTTCGCGTGGACGAGCGAGCGGCTCGCCGGCGCCGGGTTCGAGCACTACGAGATCTCCAATTTCGCGCGCGACGGGCGGTACGCCCGGCACAACACCGCCTACTGGCAACGCCGGCACTACGCCGGCCTCGGCCCGGCAGCACACTCGTTCGACGGGCGCGCGCGACGCTGGAACGTCGCCCACGTGAAGCGCTACGCGGACGCCGTCCTGTCGGGCGCTCCCTGCTTCGAGGAAGAGATCCTCGGCGACGCCGACCGCTACAACGAGTACGTGATGACCTCCCTGCGCGTCACGTGGGGCGCTTCCCGCCGCGTCCTCCGGGAAGAATTCCCCGCGTTCTACGAGCGCGCCCGCCCCGCCTGGGAACGCCTCCTCGACGCGCGCCTCCTCCGCGAGGACAACGATCACTTCCGTCCCACCCCCGCCTTCTGGATCATCTCGGACGCCCTCCTCCCTGGACTCTTCTCCGCGTGACCCCGGCACGCGCGAGACAGGGCTAACGCGCCTTCCTCTTGCCGGGATTTTTCAAGAAATAACCGCTACCCGCCGCCACGCGATTGACTGCCGACATTGCATTGTCCAGCGTGGACAAAGCAATGTCCACGCTGGACAATGCAATGTCCACGCTGGACATTGCTCTGTCCACGCTGGACATTGCTCTGTCCACGCTGGACATTGCT
>JAIRKS010000046.1 GCA_031259905.1 Odoribacteraceae bacterium | reverse complement strand
ATGTCCGCGGGGCATTGCAAACTCGCGATGCCCCTTTGTCAAATGTCTGCGGGGCATTGCAAACTCGCGATGCCCCTTTGTCAAATGTCTGCGGGGCATTGTAAACTTGCAATGCCCCTCTGCGTCGACGCAAAACCGTTTTGCAAACTTGCTCTGCTTCGAGACAGAGCCGTTTTGCAAACTTGCAATGCCCCTCTGCGTCGAGACAGAGCCGGGTATCACGCGCGAGAGAGCGAATCCCCGCGGGACAAGCGACGGGAAAAGTAGTTCCCGCGCGGGCGACCGTCATAACTTGATCGTGAATACACTTCCCTTGTCCGGCTCGGAGTGCACGGAAAGTTGACCGCCGTGCAGGTTGACCACCTGCCGGCAGATGCTCAGCCCGATGCCGGAGCCGTTGGGCTTGGTGGTGAAAAAGGGAACAAATATCTTGTCCATCACGCCGGGCAGGATGCCCTCCCCGTTATCCGATACCCGGATGATCGCGCGGCGATACTCGTTTCTCGACACGTCGACCTCGACAACCGGCCGTCTCCCCGGCGGCACGGACTCGCCGGCGTTCATCACCAGGTTGATCAGGACCTGTGACATCAACGCGCGGTCTGCCTCCACGAGCATTCCCGGCGGACGAACGGTAAAAGTAAACGCGCGACCGCCCGCACGGAGCAATTGACTGATCTCTTCCAACCACCCGTCGGCAGGGAAAGGGGCAATGACCGGGCGCGGGACGGACGTCAGTTTCTTGTAATTATGAATAAAATCGACCAGCCCCCGGCTCCGGCGATGGATCGCTTGCATGGCAGTATATATCATCTCTTGATTCTCGTCGTCACGCGTGGAGAACGTCTCGGAGAGTGAAATCACGGGCGCGAGCGAGTTCATGATCTCGTGCGTGAGGACGCGCGTCAATTTCTTCCACGCGTCGCTCTCGTTCTCCTCGAGGAGCGACTGCACGTTCTTCATGCTAATCAACTTCAGCGTCCTCCCCTCGCTCGTGAACGAGATTGCCGTCGCGGCCAGCTGCCACGGGCGCGTTTCCCGCTCGACGCGTATCACCCTCGTCTCGCCGGGATGCAGCGCCGAGAGCGCGGCGGGCAAACCGGGAGATACACTCTCCAGGTCGGCAAGGCAACGCGGGCAAGGCTTCCCGAAGACATCGAGCGCGGCCTTGTTGATCCACGGGATGCTCCCCGATCGATCGATCGCGATGATCCCGGTGTCCACCCGGTTCAGGAGCGCGTCGTGAAAGTTTCGCTCGGATTCCATCCGCCGCAGACGCGTCGAGAAGCGTTCGACGGCCTCCTGCATGTCCCCCGCGAGCTCGTCGGGAAGCCCCCGCCCGGCGCGGAACGAAACGTTGAATTCCGAGAAACGCACCGCGTCGATGAAACGCTTCACGTCCCTCACCGTCCGCGACTGGAAGGTAAAGAGCCGGCGCGTGAAAAAGACGGAGAACGCCGCGCATACCGCGACGCCCCAGTAACACTCCAGCGCGAGCGTCGCTCCCGTCGCCGCGGGAAACGCGAGCACCGGCACGAGATGCCACGATAAACGATCGCGATACTTCATGGTTCTTTCTTGATTTTCCGGTACAGGGCGTATCGCGTGATGCCGAGCAGGGCGGCCGCCTTGTTCATGTTTCCCCCGCAACGCCTGATGGCTCTCTCGACGGTATCGCGTTCGATGGCCTCGAGGTTAAAGCGTTCCTCGTCGCGTCCGCGTTCAAAGGTTTGCAGGGTAATGCTACCGGCCTTCAACGTGACGTCCGGGGAGAGGATCACGGCACGCTCCATGACGTTCTGCAGCTCCCGCGCGTTGCCCGGCCAGGCGTACGCCAGGAGCTTCGCGCGTGCCTCGCGGGATAACGCGCGCGCCTGCTTGTTGTATTTCCTGGCGAACTTCTGCAGGAAGTGTTCGGCGAGCAGGATCACGTCGTCGCCGCGCTCGCGGAGCGGCGGGACGTGTACCTCGATCGTGTTGACGCGGTAGAGCAGGTCCTGGCGGAACGTTCCCCGTCGCACCGCCTCGTGGATATCGACATTCGTCGCGCTGATGAAGCGGACGTCCACGGGGATCGCGCGCGTCGACCCGAGACGCGAGATTTGCTTCTTCTCGATAACGGTAAGTAGCTTGGCTTGCACCGGGAGCGAGAGATTCCCGATCTCGTCGAGAAAGAGTGTCCCGCCGGAGGCAACCTCCACGCGTCCCGGTTTCTCTTTCCTGGCGTCGGTGAACGCCCCTTTCTCGTACCCGAACAGTTCACTCTCGAAGAGCGCGTCGGGGATCGTCCCCAGGTCTATGGCCGTGAAAATCTCCCGCGAGCGCGGCGAGTGATAGAAGATAGAACGAGCGATCAGGTCTTTTCCCGTCCCGTTTTCCCCGAGGATAAGGATATTTGCCTCCGTGTCGGAAAGTTTCTCGACGAGGGAGAAGATCTCCTGCATCGCCGGGGATTCGCCGATAATCTCCGGGTAAGGCGGGTTGCCGAGCGTCGTTACCTGACGCTTGAGTGTCTCGACCTCGTCGCGCGATTCCTTCAACTTGAGGGCGGCGGAGAGAGTCGCCAGCAACTTGTCGTTTTCCCAGGGTTTGGAAATAAAGTCTGTCGCCCCGGCCTTTATTGCCTGAACGGCCTTGCCCGTGTCGGCGTAGGCGGTCATGAACACCACGATCGCGCGCGGGTCTACCTCCAGGATTTTCTCCAACCACGCGAAACCCTCGACGCCGCTGACGACGTCTTTCCGGAAGTTCATGTCTAACAGGATCACGTCCGGGCGGAACGAGCGCTGGTAATGCTCGATTTTCTCCGGGTAGGCGCTTACTTTTACTTTCTCAACGTACGGCAGCAGGAGCGCGTTCAACGCCAGCAGCACGTCCTCGTTGTCATCGATAACAAGTATTTTTCCTTTCTTTTCCATGATCAGCGTGATTTCTGGTGATAAAGGTAGCGCTTCCGCACCCGCGATACAAGTGCGAACGCGAACGCGTGGTTGTTCAATTCCGCACGGGCGACCGTCCTCGCGCGCTTGTCAAGAGGCTGGAAAAGAGAAACGGCTGCAACTGGTACGGGTTTTGACCTCCCCGTGATAAATTACACGCGACATGTACCAGAAACCACTCGTTATCCTCGCCCTCCTGCTACCCCTCGCCACCGCCGCGCGGGAAGAGGAAGAAAAAAGCATCCCGCTCACGCCGGGGAAAGCCGTCGAGATGGCGCGGGAACAATCGCCGGACGTGCTTTACGCGCGTCATGCTTTTCGCTCCGCCTACTGGAATTATTCTTATTACAAGGCGAGTCGCTTGCCATCGCTCTCTATCGCCTCGACGCCGAAGTTTAATCACGCGATAAATCCCGTCACGTTGCCCGACGGCACCGCGCGTTACGTCGCCCAGAACCAACTGACGACGGACGTTTCCCTCTCGCTCGACCAGAATATCCCCTTCACCGGGGGCACGCTCTCCCTCCAGACCGGTGTCCAGCGCATGGACATGTTCGACGGTGGCGAGTACTCGTACAAAACGACGCCGCTCGTCGTCTCGTACACGCAATCTCTCGCCGGGTACAACCGTTTCAAATGGGACCGGCGCGTCGAACCTTTGCGCTTCGAGGAGGCCCGGCGCGATTTCGCGGAGGCCCTCGAGCTGGCCTCGGCGCGAGCGATCGCGCTTTTCTTTAACCTCGCGCGGGCACAGACGAACCTTGACATTGCCCGCGTTAATCACGCCAACGCCGATACCCTCCACGCGTTCGCCAGGGGAAGGTACGATATCGGGACGATTACCGAGAACGAGATCCTGCAACTCGAAATGAACATGCTCACCGAGGAAAGTAACCGCCTCTCCGCTGCCCTCACCGTCGACGATTGCATGGAGGAGTTGCGCGCGTTTCTCGGTATCAACGATGCCCGGCCAATTGTTGCCGTCATCGACGACAAGATCCCGCTCGTCTTTGTCCCCGTCGACGAGGCGCTCGCGCGCGCCGCCGGGAATAGCGCCGAGATCCCGTACATGAAACGACGGGAGATCGAGAGCGAGAGTAACGTCGCCAGCGCACGCGCCGGCAGCAGGTTTCGCGCCGATCTTTACTTGCAGTTCGGCCTGGCCAAGACGGGGCGTGATCTCGACGAAGCGTACCGCCACCCGCTGGGACAACAGTACGCGGAGATCGGTATCCGTCTCCCGCTGCTCGACTGGGGGCGGGGACGGGGACAAGTGCAAGTAGCCCGCTCGAACAGGGAGATGGTACGCGCCAGGGTCAGTCAGGACAGGGTAGCCTTCGAGATGAATGTCATAAAGACCGTCAAGCAATTTAATCTCCAGGCAAACCAACTGCGCGTGGCCGCGAAAGCCAACGAAACGGCCGCGAGACGAGGTGAGGTCGCGAGGAAGTTATATCTCCTCGGCAAATCGAATATTCTCGACCTGAACGCCTCGATCACCGAGAAGGATGCCGCGAGGAGGAATTACCTCTCCACGCTGGCGAATTACTGGTCGTTATACTATACCCTGAGGAGTCTCACGCTATTCGACTTCGAGCGGGAGATGCCCCTCGCGGGCGATGAAAACCTTTTCACGCGTTAATCACATGGACATACCACTGAAAAAGAAACACCCCGTCGCGCGTCACAAACGCGCCATCGCCGGCGTCACGCTCCTTGTCGCCGTTGTCATCTACGCCCTCGTCTCCGCCTCCGGCCCGCGACGCTCGCGACAGGCTGCCTCGCGGCTGTTTATTTCCGTGGCAAGCCGCGAGAAGTTCATGGAATACATCGACGTCGAGGGAGTGGCCCTGCCGCGGATGACCATCAAGATCAACGCTGCCGAGGGAGGTATCGTGCAGCGCGTCGTCGCCGCGGACGGACTCGCCCTCTCTGCCGGGGACACGATCCTGCTCCTTCGCGATCCTTCCCTCGAACGGGAGGTGGAGGAGCTACGCGACGAGCTGGCAAAACGCGAGATCGATTACCGCGAGAAACGCGTGCAGATGGCCAGGAAAACTTCCGAGCTTAAACGACTCTCCCTCGAGACGCTCTACAAGCTCGAACGATCGAACAAGCAGCACGCCCTCGACAGTGAAGAGTTCCGCATCGGCATACAGAGCAAGGCGCGCTTCCTCGTCGCCTCTGATGAACACGCGTTCAACAGGGAAAACGCGCGCCTCCTGTTAGAGGAGTTAAAGCTCGATTCCCTCCTTAACGTCCTGCAAGTGGACCTGCTTGACGCCGACATCGCCCGCGAGCGGAAACGTTTTGAACGCGTCCGCGCGCGCCTCGATAACCTTGTCATCGTCTCTCCCGGCCCCGGCCAGCTCAGCTTTCCCGGTCTCGTCCCCGGGGAACGCGTAGCGGCCGGGAGCAGCGTCGGGGAACTGAAGATGATCGACAGGATCAAGATCGGCGCGCGCGTCAGCGAGTATTATATCGACAGGATCTCCGCGGGTCTTCCCGCCTCGATTACTTACCAGGAGGAACATTTCCCGCTGGTCGTCGCCCGCGTTAATCCCGAGATCAAGGAGCGACAGTTCGACGTCGATCTCCTCTTTACCGGTAGCTTGCCGGAAAATACCCGCGTCGGGAAGAATTTTCGCCTGCGCATCGAGATGGACCAGTCCGGGGAGGTTCTCGTCATCGACCGCGGCGCCTTTTATCACTCTACCGGAGGCCGCTGGATCTTTAAGCTCGATAGCGACGGGAAACGAGCCGTTAAAACTCCCGTCACGATCGGACGGCAAAACCCCGGACAGTACGAAATCCTCGACGGGCTGCGCCCCGGCGATCGCGTGATCGTTTCCAGCTACGAGGCTTTCGGAGATGCCGACGAGATCATTATCGAGTAACCCAACGACCATGAAAATAAATAACCACCCCATGAATTACCTCGCTCTCACCAGGCACTACCTCGCGATTACCGCGCGCGACTCGTGGAAACATCGCGGGAATAACCTGATCAACCTTATCGGGCTAAGCGTTGCGCTCGCCTGCTTCACGCTGTGCATGTACGTCGCGCGAAGCCTTACCGTTACCGACAAGGAGTTCGAGAACTCCAGTCGCGCGTACACGATCATAGACAGCACTTCCCGCTATCACGCATCGATGCCTACCCTCGGCGAGATGCTCGCGAGGGATTTTCCCGACGTGGAGCAGTACGCCACCGTGGAGTTCCATAACGAGATTCTCTTCGAGACCGGCGAGAGGAATGAACTCAAGTTCATGCTCCGGGCGATGGAGGTGACGCCCTCCTTCCTCGACTTCTTTTCCGTGGATCTCGCGGGGGTCGAGCCGAACGCCGGACGGCAACACAACACGATCCTCCTCACTACCTCGACGGCCAAAAAGATCTTCGGCAGCAACGAGGAGGCTACCGGGAAGATCATACACGCGAAACGAGAGTCGTCGGAGTTGAAAAACGGGAGATTCGTCGAGAAAGAATACGCGTATACCGTCCGCGGGGTGATCCCCGATTTCAAGCACAATTCACAATTCAACTTGCACGGAGGAACGATCCACGTGCTCTTCCTGAACGATGAAGCAGGACATTTCGCGCCCGGTGCACAATACGGCTGGTCGGCCGTGCGGAACTTTGTGAAGCTTCGCCCCGGGGCGGACGTGAACGCGATCAACCGGGCGCTCGGCGAGTACTCCGGGAAGATCAAGGGAATCTTCCACGACAACAAGAATCGCTACTACCTGCTTCCCTACGGTAGCCTGCGAAACACGACGTACAGCATTCTCTACCTGCTTGCCGGCATCCTCGGTTTCGTCGGGCTGCTCGTCCTGTTGACCTCGCTCTTCAACCACGCGGCGGGGGCCGTTGCCTCGTTCCTCGACAAGCGTCGCGAGTGCGCCATCCGGGAGAGCGCCGGGGCCGGACGGTGGGCACGCTTCTTTTTTTTCTACACGGGAACTGCCGTCACGGTCATCATTGCCGGGGCACTCGCCGCGTGCTGGCTGCACGCCCTCTCCCCGTACCTGGAACAGTTGACGAGAATGTTGCGCGTCGAGATAGATATCCGCGTACTTGATCTGCAATTACTGCAGTACGTGGTGGCGGGGCTGCTCGTTGTCTTCCTGCTGCTACTGCTCCCGACGAGGAGCAGCGCGCGGGGGAACATTCACGAAGCCTCGCGCAAAAGAAGGGGGAGACGCCCCAGACAACGCGCGCGTGTCATGCTCCTCGGTCTACAACTATTCATCAGCATCCTCCTCGCGTCAGCCGCGTTCGTCATGCACCTGCAATTGCGGCATTTTTCCTCGGTCGTCCTGCACGCGCTCTCGCCCGCCGAAAGGGCGCGCATCATCGAGATCGACACGGAGCACTCGTTGCTCGCTCCACGCGTCGAGGAGATAGCGCGGGCGCTCCGTGCCATTCCCGCCGTCGAGGAGGTTATCGCGACGGGCACACGCGTCACGTCCGCGTGGAGGACGAGATTCAAGCACGAGGGGGAATGGATTCAAGACAACGTGGGGGTGATGGACGTGGACCCGGATTATTTCGCGTTTATAAACGAGCAACTCGTGGAGGGACGACTACCGAGAGACGCCAGCGAGATCGTCGTGAACGAAAGGGCCAGGAAGATCCTGGGAAAGGAAAACGTGATCGGGGAAGTCGTCGAGACGTACAATAATAACCGGTTTACCATCGTCGGTGTCGCGGAGAACATGCTGCACGCGAATGTACAGGAGGAGATCCCCGCGATATTTTTCCGCCCCCGCGAGGATACCCGCGTGCTTTACGCCAAGGTACTCCCCGGAAGGACACGGGAAACGCGGGAGAAGATACGGGGAATCATCCGGGAATACCTGCCGGAGACGATCGACTACTCGCTCCCGACGCTCGAGGAGAGCATCGAGAAAGTCGCGCAAGTAGAGGGAATGCTCTTCCGGCTGATCTCTATCTTCAGCATCATATCCGTTGTCATCAGCCTGATGGGAGTATACTCCTCCGTGCTCCTGGCCACGGAACGACGACGCAAGGAGGTCGCCATACGCAAGATCAACGGGGCGACGCTCGCCGGCGTGATCGCACTTTTCCTCCGCTCGTACCTGCTGGCGCTACTCGTGGCGGCGATCCCCGCGTGCGCACTCGTCTACGCCTTGACGATGCGCTGGATCGAAACGTACGCCCACCGCGTTACCCTCCACTGGTGGATATACCTCGTTATCCCCGTCGCCTTCGCCGTGCTGCTAACGCTGACCGTCATCCGGCGGCTTGTCGCGACGGCCCGCATGCATCCCGCCGACATCATCAAAACCGAATAAACAATATAGCATGAACTCTCTCTCTCTTGCTAACCATTACCTCGCGATCACCGCGCGCGACCTGTGGAAACACCGCGGGAATAACCTGATCAACGTCGTCGGGTTGAGCGTCGCGCTCGCCTGCTTCACGCTGTGCATGTACGTCG
>JAIRKS010000037.1 GCA_031259905.1 Odoribacteraceae bacterium | reverse complement strand
TCAGGATCGTAACCCGCCTTCAGGTTATTGCCGAACAACAAGGCGAGCGATTGCCAGAAATACGCGTTCACTCCCCCCTTGTACTCCTTGATGTGATGGAAAGAACTCTTCCTGGTTTCCCGGTAGATCAGCCGGACGAGAATCCTTCCCTGCGTGATCGTCAACTTCATCAACGGCTCTTTAAACGCCTTCATCAGGTTATTATATTCCGTTTTGATAATCTCCTTTCGTTCCTTCCCGTGGGCGACGCGCGACAAGCGCTCCTCGATCTGCTCGATCCGCCGGGCGGCCTCCCTCGCGTACGGGTAAGCCTTCCGCACGTCACGACGCGTACGCGCGTCCCGTTCGCGAAGTCGCTCGTAATACCTCTTCCCCCGGACCTTCCCGACAACCCGGACACCGGGAAGGGTAAAATGCCGGAGAGTATCCTCCTGCCGGACGACGCGGGCAGCCTCCTCGCACCCCGCGCGCGCACCCGGCGGGGAAAATAAAGACAGCGCCATGACGAGTATTATCTTGTACATTATAGTATCTTCGCGATCGTTCTTTGCTTACATGCAAAAGTAATGTTTATATTTAAATCACGCGAATGGAAGAACAATTTCAAGACTTGTGGCAGACACGACACGACGGTAGTCAAGTAAAAGCGGGGAGAGTGCTCGTCGCGGACCCTTTCCTGGGAGGCCGCTACTTCAACCGTTCGGTCGTCTACATGGTAGAACATAACGAGCGGGGGAGCGTCGGTCTCGTGCTAAACAAGCCCCTCCCGCCAGCTCTCGCGAGCAACCTGCCGTGCTTCTTGCCCGGTAAACGCTTCCGCTTCCACGCGGGCGGTCCCGTGGAGACAGACCGGCTTTGCTACCTCCACCGTTTCCCGTGGATCGAGGGATCGCACGCCCTTCCCGGCGGGATATACTGGGGCGGGGACATCGAAGCGTTAACGGGATTCATCCGGGACGGGAAAATCCACCCGGACGGGATCCGTTTCTTCGCGGGCTACAGCGGCTGGGGAGAGAACCAGCTGGACGGGGAACTAAAAGAGCGCTCCTGGGTCGTCGGGGACATCGACGCGGATCGCCTGTTCTCCTCCCCCGACGAGACACTGTGGAGTGAATCCGCGAGCGCGTTCGGCGCGCGATACCGCCTCCGGGCGGTTTTCCCGGCAGACCCGGTGATGAACTAACGATCAATGGAAAAAGGCGGCCCGTTCTATCGCTGTCCCGCGAGGGAGAGAGGAAAGTCCGGACAACGCAGGGCATCGTGCTTCCTAACGGGAAGTTACCCGAAAGGGTGAGGTAACGCGACAGAAAATAACCGTCTCGTCCGCGAGACAAGGGTGAAAAGGTAGGGTAAGAGCCTACCGGTACTCCGGGTGACCGGGTAGCCGCGCGTCCCACGAGTTGCAAGACCATGTACACTAACGCGCAGGCTGGCCCGGCCGATGTTAGGGGGTAGGTCGCTCCACCCGCGAGGTGACTCGCGGGGTAGATAAATGATAGAAACCGCGAGGTACAGAATCCGGCTTACAGGGCCGCCTCTCTCCATTGAACAAACAACAGTAATAAACGACAAAAACAAAACCCATGCACTCGATAAAAGAGATATACAAGACAGGATACGGCCCCTCCTCCAGCCACACGATGGGGCCGGGGAGAGCCGCCCGCCACTTCATGGACAACCACCCGGGAACGCCCACCATCCGGGTAACCCTCCACGGCAGCCTCGCGCTCACCGGGAAAGGACACGGCACCGACGACGCCATACGAAAGGTCATCCGCGACGAGGCACGAACGGAAATCATCTGGAAACCGGGAGAAACCCTCCCCCGCCACCCCAACGGGATGCTATTCGAGGCCATCGACGGGGAACGCGTCACGGACCGCTGGGAAGTATACAGCGTCGGCGGCGGAGACCTGTGGGACGAGCGCGGCACCTTCGAGGAACAAGAAACCTACCCGGACGCCAGCATGTCGGACGTCTTGCAATGGTGCAAGGAAGAAGGGCGCACCTTCACCGAATACGTGGAAGCGCACGAGTCCCCCGACCTGTACGACTACCTCGAGCACGTCTGGCACGCCATGCAAGACGCCATCCGCCGCGGCCTCGAAAACGAGGGCGTCCTCCCCGGCACCCCGCGACTGGCCCGCAAGGCAGCCGCCTACCACGCCCGCGCCCGCCAATCCTCGGGAGCGTCGCGACACATGGGAACCGTCTTCGCGGCGGCCCTCGCCGTGGCAGAAGAAAACGCCGCCGGCGGACTCGTCGTCACGGCCCCCACCTGCGGCGCCGCCGGCGTCCTACCCGCCGTGCTACACTTCCTCCGGCAAGACCAGGACATCAGCGACCGGCGCCTCCTCAAGGGCCTGGCAACGGCCGGACTCATCGGCAACATCGTCAAAACACGCGGATCCATCTCCGGCGCGGAAGTAGGATGCCAGGGAGAACTCGGGACAGCCTGCGCGATGGCCGCCGGGGCGGCAACACAAATCCTCGGCGGCACCCCCCTCCAGGTAGAATACGCCGCCGAGATGGGCTTCGAGCACAACCTCGGCCTGACCTGCGACCCCGTCGGCGGCTACGTCCAGATCCCCTGCATCGAACGCAACGCCTTCATCTCCCAAAAAGCAAGAGAATGTGCCGTCTACGCCCTCTTCTCGGACGGGCAACACAAGGTATCCTTCGACGACGTCGTCGAGACCATGATGCAAACCGGCCGCGACATGCAAGCAAAATACCGCGAAACCAGCCTCGGCGGCCTCGCGCGCACCTGCCACATCCCTTAACACACGCGAAAAACGATGGACAAAATAAAACTCACCCTCGCGGGAATATCCTGCAGCGTATCCCACCCGGGAATATACGCGATCATCCTCGTCGACGACGAGGGACACTACCGCGTACCCGTCATCACCGGGGAAAACGAGGCCCGCGCCATCAGCGAACAACTGGAATACACCCCCGGACGGAGGCCAACCACACACGACCTCCTGAAAAACATCCTCGACAACACCGGCATCACCCCCGTCGAAATACACATCCACCAGTGGCAAGCCGGCATCTTCCTCGCCAGGATACAACTCGCACTCCCGCGCGGGGACCTCTTCATCGACGCCCGCGTCTCCGACGCCATCGCCATCGCCGCCCGCTTCGACATCCCGGTATACATCTCCCGACAGGTATTCCAGCAAACGGCCATGATCGCCACCGGAAACGACCTCGTGCCCGGGCACCTCGCCACCCCCCGGACACTCGGCACCCTCACCGTCGAGCAACTCACCCGCCTCATGGAAGAAGCCGTGAAAAAAGAAGACTACGAGAAAGCATCCCTCTACAGGGACGAGTTAAACAACAGAAAAAACAAATAACATGAACCAACTAAAACTAGACTACACCGCCGCCCTCGACTTCATCACCGGCGACGAAATCACCGCCCTCAAACAAGAAGCCACCGACGCCCTCGCCGCCCTCCTCGACGGCACGGCACGCGGCAACGAATACACCGGCTGGCTACGCCTCCCCGACAGCATCGCCCGCGAAAACATCCAACACCTCGCCGCCGCCGCCGCCGCCCTCCGCCAACGCGTCGACACCGTCGTCATCGTCGGCATCGGAGGCTCCTACCTCGGCGCGAAAGCCATCATCGACGCCCTCTCCGACCCCCTCGACACCCTCCAGCAACCCCCGCGCGTCCTCTTCGCCGGGCACCACCTCGACGAGGAATACCACGACGCCCTGCTACGCCACCTCCAGCACCGCCCCTTCGGCATCTGCGTCATCTCCAAGTCCGGCACCACCACCGAACCCGCCATCGCCTTCCGCCTCCTCCGCGCGCTACTCGAGCGACAAACCGGGAAAACCGAGGCCGCACGGCGCGTCATCGCCATCACAGACGAACACCGCGGCGCCCTACGCGCCCTCGCCACCAGGGAAGGATACGCCACCTTCGCCATCCCCGCCGACGTCGGCGGACGATACTCCGTCCTCACCCCCGTCGGCCTCCTCCCCGTCGCCCTCGCCGGCATCGACCCCGTCGCGATCATCAACGGCGCGGCAGCCATGCAACGACGCTCCCTCGACGGCACCGACACCGCCGCCCTCGACTACGCCGCCGCCCGCAACGCCCTCTACCGGAAAGGATACACCACCGAGATCACCGTCAACTACACCCCCCGCCTACACTACCTCGTCGAGTGGTGGAAACAACTCTACGGCGAGAGCGAGGGAAAACAACACCGCGGCATCTTCCCCGCCGGCGTCGACTTCACCACCGACCTGCACTCCCTCGGCCAGTACATACAGGAAGGACGACGCGACATCTTCGAGACCGTCATCTCCGTCGAACACGCCAGCCGCCCCCTCCTCGTCCCCCGCGACGACGAGAACCTCGACAACCTCAACTTCCTCGCCGGGAAACGCCTCGACGAGATCAACAAAATGGCCGAACGCGGCACCCGCGCCGCCCACCTCTCCGGCGGCGTCCCCAACCTCCGCGTGCACCTCCCCGCCCTCGCGGGACACCACCTCGGCGAGCTACTCTACTTCCACGAACTCGCCTGCGGCATCTCTGCCGGCATCCTTGGAGTAAACGCCTTCGACCAACCCGGCGTCGAGGCCTACAAGCAAAACATGTTCGCCCTCCTGGGAAAACCCTCCTGACACGACACGCCGGGAGCGTCCCCCCGCCACCCGGGGCAAACGCTCCCCGGCGTCGCGCCCGGCATCCACCAACACCCCACGAACCCTTCACGACCCAACCTCGGTTGTCCGCCAATCGTACTCGGTTGTCGGCCAACCATGCTCGGTTGGCGGCCAACCATGCTTGATCGTTCGACAATCATGCTCAGTTGTCCGCCAACCATGCTCGGTTGTCCGCCAACCATGCTCGGTTGTCCGCCAACCATGCTCGGTTGGCGGCCAACCACGCTCGGTTGGCGGCCAACCATGCTTGATCGTCCGACGATGTTGCTTGATCGTCCGACGATCATGCTTGATCGTCCGACGATGTTGCTTGATCGTCCGACGATGTTGCTTGATCGTCCGACGATCATGCTTGATCGTCCGACGATCATGCTTGATCGTCCGACGATGTTGCATGATCGTCCGCCGATGTTGCTTGATCGTCCGCCGATCATGCTTGATCGTCCGCCGATCATGCTTGATCGTCCGACGATGTTGCTTGATCGTCCGACGATGTTGCTTGATCGTCCGACGATCATGCTTGATCGTCCGACGATCATGCTTGATCGTCCGACGAT
>JAIRKS010000002.1 GCA_031259905.1 Odoribacteraceae bacterium | reverse complement strand
CACGCGGTTTACCTGGACAACGAGGAGTGGATGAAGGGAACGCTCCACTTCAAGTTCCGCGTGAACGCGGAGGTCTACGTCGACGGGGTGAAGCGCTTGACGCACGACTCCCGCGACGGGAAGAAGGAGATGGAAAAGAAGCTCTCGACCGAGTGGACGCCGGGAAAACACGCGATCATCGTGAAGAGCGTGGCCACGCCGGGGGATAGAACGCTCTTCTCGGCCGAGTTCCGGGCAGACTCGACGTTCAGGAGCGTCCCCGTGACCCTCTCTCTCTCGGCGAAACGAGGAAAAAACCTCGCGGACGTCTTGAACGGTACGCGCGCGAGCGGGGCGAGCATATCTCCCTCCGGCAACTATCTCCTCGTGGACAAGACGGAGACCGTTCAGGGGAAGAGCACGCGCTCCGTCCGTCTCCACGGGATCAAGGATAAAAGCGTGCACTACTCCCTGCCCGGGCAAGAGGCGTCGCGGGCGCGGTGGCTGCCGGGCGTGGACAAGCTCTCGTTTGTTGTCAGGGAGGGCGACGATTACTCCCTCTACACCTACGACCCGCGCGACTCCCGCCTGGAGCGCCTGTTCCGCTCCGGGCAGCCGGTGACGAATTACCGCTGGATACCGGGCAGCGCCTCCCTGCTCTACACGGTCTCGGAGAATCACGACGACCGCGACTGGGAGCTGCGCAAGCTGGACGGTATCGAGGACCGGCAGCCCTCCTTCCGTCGTCGTTCGTTCCTCTGCCGCTTTGACCTCGCCACGGGGCTGCATACCCGCCTGACGTGGGGCAACCTGAGCACCTCGCTCGCGGATGTCAGTCACGATGGCCGTCGGATACTCTTTACCACCACTCGTCCCGACTACGGCGAGTACCCCTTCCGCAAGCAATCCGTCTACTTGATGGATCTCGAAGATCACCGGGTGGACACGCTGTGGCTGGATCGGCTGCAGGGGATACATTGCTCGTTCTCTCCCGACGACACGCGCCTGCTCGTCAGCGGGCCGGCACACGCCTTCGGGACGGTCGGCACGGCCGTGGGAAAGAAACAGATCGTGAACGGGTACGACACCCAGCTCTACCTCTACGACCTGGCGACGAAGGGCGTCACGCCGCTCACGAGGGGATTCGATCCCTCGGTCAATCACGCGGAGTGGCACCGGGACGGCAGCATCTACTTCACCGCCGGGGAGACCGATTATATCCGCCTCTTCCGCTACCGGCAGGGAGAGATCGAGCAGCTCCCCTGCGCGGGCGACCTCGTGCAGGGATTCTCACTGGCCGAGAACGCGGGCAAGGCCGTCTACATGGCCTCCGGCGTGCAGTACCCGACGCGCCTCTACACGCTCGACCTCGAAAGCCTGGAGACCGTCGAGTGGGATAACCCCGCGGGGGGGCAATTCCGCGACGTCGAGTTCGGCGAGGTGAACGACTGGGATTACCTCCACAAGGGCACCACGATCGACGGGCGCTACTACCTGCCCGCCGGCTTCGATCCCTCCAAGAAGTACCCGCTGATCGTCTACTACTACGGCGGCAGCTCCCCCGTCGAGCGCACCTTCGGTGGCCGCTGGCCCTTCAACCTGTACGCCGCTCACGGCTACGTCGTCTACATCATGCAGCCGTCGGGCGCCACCGGCTTCGGGCAGGAGTTCTCCGCCCGCCACCAGAACAACTGGGGCATCACCACCGCCGACGAGATCATCGCCAGCACGAAAGCCTTCCTGAAAGCCCATCCTTTCGTCGACCCGAAGCGCGTCGGCTGCATGGGCGCGTCCTACGGCGGCTTCACGACGATGCTCCTGCAAACGCGCACGGACATGTTCGCCTGCGCCGTCTCCCACGCGGGGATCTCGTCCATATCCAGCTACTGGGGAGAGGGCTACTGGGGGTACAGTTACAGCACGAACGCCACCGCGCACTCCTATCCCTGGAATCGCCGGGACATCTACGTGGAGCAAAGCCCGCTGTTCCGTGCCGATCGCGTGAAGACTCCCCTGCTGCTGCTGCACGGCACGGCGGACGTGAACGTGCCGACGGGCGAGAGCATACAGTTCTACACCGCGCTGAAACTACTGAAGAAGGACGTCGAGCTGGTGCTGGTCAAGAACGCCGACCACGCGGTGGTCGATTACCGGCAGCGGGTGCTGTGGCATAACACCATCCTCGCCTACTTCTCCAAGTACCTGAGGCAACAGCCGGGCTGGTGGGAAAATATATACAAGGACAAGAACCTATAACAAATCATCATGCACAAGAACAAAATCCTCGACAGGGCGGCGGACAATATCCGCGTCCTCTCGGCAGCTATGGTAGAGAAAGCCGGCTCCGGGCACCCCGGCGGCGCTATGGGCGGCGCTGACTTCATCAACGTGTTGTACGCGTTATTCCTGAACTTCGACCCGGACGACCGGCAGTGGCCGCACCGCGACCGGTTTTTCCTCGACCCGGGCCACATGTCGCCCATGCTGTACGCCGTGCTGAGCCTCACGGGTACTTACTCGATGGACGACCTCGCGCGCTTCCGCCAGTGGGGCAGCGTCACGCCGGGACACCCGGAGAGGGACGTGCCGCGGGGCGTGGAGAATACCTCCGGCCCGCTGGGGCAGGGCCACACGATGGCCGTGGGCGCGGCCATCGCCGAGCGCTTCCTCGTCGCCCGTTTCGGGGAGTGGATGGCGCACAAGACGTACGCCTACGTCTCCGACGGGGGGATACAGGAGGAGATCTCGCAAGGCGCGGGGCGCGTCGCCGGCACGCTGGGGCTGTCGAACCTGATCCTCTTCTACGATGCCAACAACGTCCAGCTGTCCACGCGCGTCGACGAGGTGACGTGCGAGGACACCGCCCTAAAGTACAAGGCGTGGGGATGGAACGTGATCACCATCGACGGGAACGATCCCGGCGAGATCACCCGCGCGCTGCGGGAGGCCAACGACGAGAAGGAGCGTCCCACCCTGATCATCGGGCGGACGCTCATGGGGAAGGGCGCCGTCGGGCGCGACGGGGAGGACTTCTCCGACAAGGTCTCCACGCACGGGCAACCGCTCTCGGCCGCCGGGGCATCCATCGAGAAGAGTATCGAGAATCTCGGCGGCGATCCCCGCGATCCTTTCGTCATTTTCCCCGACGTGGAGGCGTGCTACGCCGCCGCGCTCGACGAGAAGAGGGCGAGGGCGAGGGCGAAGAAGGCGGAGCAGGCCGCCTGGGAGCAGGCCAACCCCGCGCTGGCCGACAAGCTGCGGCGTTTCCTCTCCGGGCAGCAACCCGACGTGGATTACGACGCCATCGCGCACGCGCCGAACATCTCCACGCGCGCGGCCTCGGCCAACGTCCTGAAGGTACTCGCCGGGCAGGTGGAGAACATGATCATCAGCTCGGCTGACCTGAGCAACTCGGACAAGACCGACGGCTTTCTCAAGGGGGGCGCGGCGCCCCTCGCGCGGGGGGATTTCCGCGGCGCGTTCCTCCAGGCCGGGGTGTCGGAGCTAACGATGGCCGCCATATGTAACGGCATCGCGCTGCACGGCGGGATCTTCGTCGGGTGCGGCACGTTCTTCGTCTTCTCGGACTACATGAAGCCCGCCTTCCGCATGTCCGCCCTGATGGAGCTGCCGGTGAAATACATCTGGTCGCACGACGCCTTCCGCGTCGGCGAGGACGGCCCCACGCACCAGCCCGTCGAGCAGGAGGCGCAGCTGCGACTGATGGAGAAGCTACGCAACCATTCCGGGCGCGCGAGCATGCTCGCCTTGCGGCCCGCCGACGCGCGCGAGACGTCCGTCGCCTGGCGGATGGCGATGGAGAACAACGATTCGCCGACGGCCCTCGTCTTGTCGCGCCAGAACATCCGCGATCTCCCCGGCGAGAGCCGCGAGGGGGCCACGCGGGGCGCTTACGTGGCGTTCGAGACGGCCGGCGATCCCGACGTCGTGCTGGTCGCGTCCGGTTCGGAGGTCTCCACGCTGGTCGACGGCGCGCGGCTGCTCGCCGAACGCGCGGGGATCACTGCCCGCGTCGTCTCCGTCATCTCCGAGGGACTGTTCTCCTGCCAGGATGCCGCCTACCGCGACGAGATCCTCCCCCCCGGCAAGCCGCGTTACGGCCTCACGGCCGGTCTGCCCGTCACGCTCGCCGGCATCGTCGGCGATAGCGGTCGCGTCCACGGGGTGGATCACTTCGGCTATTCCGCGCCGGCCGGCGTGCTCGACGAGAAGTTCGGCTTTACCGCCGGGAATGTCTTCGCCGAGGTGCGCGAGTTCCTGGGGAGATAGGGTAACTGCCGCCGGGCAATAACCGGAAATAACCAAGATCAACAGTACGGCAACTGCCGGCACGGTGAAGTCCGCGCGCGAATCCTTGTATCGTCATCGTGACGTGGGGGAGGAAGCGCGCGGATTTCTTGTGTCGTCGCGGGGACGATGGGGGAGGGAGCGCGGTGTTCGTGGTGTCGTCGCGGTGACGACGGGAGAGATCGCGCGGCGATTTGGGTATCGTCGCCGCGCAACAGGGGAGCACACCTATATATATAGGTATCGTCGCGGCGCAACAGGAGAGATCGCGCGGCGTTCGCGGTATCGTCGCGGGGGAGACAATGGAGTTGACGCGCGATTCCCGGTATTGTTTCCGCGCAACGACGATGAAGGCTTTTTGCATCGCGTCGCGGGTTCGTCGCGGGGGAGACAATGGAGATCGCGCGCGATTTCGGGCATTGTTCCCGCGCAACGGGACAGCACACCTTATATTATAGGTATCGCGCGCGCGCAACGGGAGGAATCAGTTTTGATTCATGGTTTTGCGCCCGCGCAACAGGGCAAATCATTTTCGATTCATGGTTTCGCGCCCGCGCAATACCCCGAATCAAAATCAAACTCCCCTATTGCGCGGAGATGACGCCCAAATCACTTTTTTCACCCCGTTGTCGCTGCGCAACGACGGTAAAAATTTTTTTCATCGCTTCGCGCCCGCGCAATGACGACGAAAGCTTTTCGCGGTGCGTTGCGCGCGCGACCTAACGAGGCAAGGGGAAAATGTTTTCCCCCTGCACCCCCTCCAGCCCGTAGCACGGGCAGGCATTAACTGGCCGGGGCGTGATCCTAACGAGGCAGGAGGGGAAGTGTTTCCCCCCCCTGCACCCCCCCTCCAGCCCGTAACACGGGCAGGCATTAACTGGCCGGACGTGACGCGATGACGTGATGAGCGGAAATAAAGCTTCCGGTAGAGGGAC
>JAIRKS010000156.1 GCA_031259905.1 Odoribacteraceae bacterium | reverse complement strand
ACACGCACCTCTCTCGACAGGGTTACGCGGACGAGAGCACCGCCATCGACGATGTGATTCGTGACCTCGGCTCCGCGAAGCACGCCGCGTGCTTCGCGACGCTCGGCATCGACGCGCTTTTCACGTTGCTCGTCGAGGCCAACGCGACGTTCTTCGCGCTGGTGCAGGAGCGTCTCAAGGAAGACGCGCAACGTCCCACCTCGGCGACACGGGTGCGTGCCACTGTCGAGCGTGCCCTGCGCGCGATGCTCGCCCGCGCCGCCGCGCTCGTCACGTTGCACGGCGACGACGCCGCGCCGGAGCTTATCGAGTTCGTGAGGGAGTACAACACGATCGCCCACCACTACCGGCAAGCCCTCGCCGTCGAGCGCGGACGACACGCCGCCAAGCAGGACGATATGCTGATCTTCGAGTGACCCGCGGGGCGAACGGTCGGCGACGCCCCCGCGCCCCCCGCGCCGCGCCCCGGAGCTTTTTCCTATCTTTGCCGCTCCCCTAACACGATAAGCATGGAATATCATTACGAGCACGAGATGAAAGCGCGCGACTACGAGTGCGACGCGCAAGGCGTGGTAAACAACGCCAATTACCTGCACTACTTCGAGGTGTCGCGCCACGAGTTCCTGGAGGCCAAGCGCGTCAACTTCCGGCGCCTACGCGAGCAGGGCATCGACATGATGGTCGCACGCGTCGACGTCCGCTACAAGTACCCCCTGCAGGGCGGCGACCGCTTCGTCATCAGGCTGCGACTCCAGCGGGAAGGCGCGCGGCTCGTCGTCCAACACGACCTCCACCGGCTGCCGGGCGAGCAACTCTACACGCGGTGCGTCGCCGAGATCATCGCGCTGAAAGACGGGCGCCTCACCGACGGGAAGATCTTCGACGCGATCTTCGCCGCGGAACTCGCGTAGGGCGCGGCGCGAAATTTTTCGCGAAAACGTGCAGTTTTTTTTGGTAGCGACAAAATAAGCGCTACATTTGTCCCCGTCAACGTTGACGGGCGCTTAGCTCAGCTGGTTCAGAGCATCTGGTTTACACCCAGAGGGTCGGGGGTTCGAATCCCTCAGCGCCCACGGATAGTTTAAATTGTTTTAAGAGATCAAGGTTTCCATTGGTAGGGCTGTTCACCGGAACAGCCTTTTTTTTTGCGCGCGGGCGACGACACTCCCCCCGCGCGCCCTCCCCGCGGGGAGCCGGTGGAACACCGCTACAACGAGAAACCGGGCACGAGAATCATGCCCGGTTCGTTGTATCACCACGCGGCGGCGGGGGGGCGACGCCGGAAACCGTGTACAAGCAACAAGAAACCGGGCGCGAAAATCGTGCCCGGTTCGTTGTATCGCCACGCGTCGCGGGGAGCGACGCGAGAGCGCGTTACTTCTTCAACGTCCCCTCGAGGCGGTAGCGCGTGCTGCCGTCCTGGTAATCGTACCGGAAGGTGAAGCCGGTAACCTCGTCGTACGTGCACTCGCCCTCGTGGATCACGAGCGTGCCCCAGGGCACGACGCGGAAGTTGTTGCCGGAGTTCCTCGTGAACGTCACGCAATAGTTATGGATCGCCGTGAAGTAAGCCTCGTTCGAGGCGTACCCCCCGCGTGCCTCGGCCCGCGCCTCGTTGAAGAAGCGGACGGTATTCGCGTCCACCGCCTTCAACGTGCGCGTCGTGCTATACGTGCCGTTCGGGTTCGGGATATAGTCGCCCAGGGTATTGTCGTACGCGAGCGAGTAGCGCGTCGCGGCCAGCTGGTACGTGCCGGAATACTCGTTCACGAGGTTCAGGTTCATGATCAGCGCCGTGTCCACGGTATTCTTCTCGTAGCGCGACACGGACTCGATCGCGAACGTCACGGCGTACAGCGAATCGCAATGCAGGCCGCCCGTCTGGATCGTGAAAGGCAACCGCGCGTAGACCTCCCCCGCCTTGACGGTCGTCTGGAAGGAGGCGATCGTGAACTTGTCGGCGTCGAGCTTCCGGTACTTGACGGGCGCGTCGTAGAGGTACTTGTTGTTGTACCACTCGATCGTCGGGTCGTTGTGACGGAGCGTCACCGTGACGTCCTCGTCGATATACTTCGACCCGCTCGTGGCCACCGAGATGTAGGCCCCTTGCGGCTCGTTACTGTACGTCACGTCGAAAGGCCACACGACGTCCGCCGCCCCGACGATATACACCTGCTTGATGTATTGCTCGGTTTCCAGCACGTCGATGTTCTCGCAAGCGCCTGCCGCGAGGAGGAACGCCGGCAGCAGCAGCAGGGCCATCCTTTTATGTATTCTGTTTTTCATGATACTTCTATTAAACGTGTACAAATTCATTTATTGCCACCCTGGATTCTGGATGAGTTTCGAGTTCTTGTTCATCACCGACTTGGGGATCGGGCAGAAGAAGTTCTTGTAACCGAACGAGCGGCGGGCGAGTCCCGGGTAGACGTCGTTGAGCGCGGTGATCGTGTAGAAACCGGCGCGGTCGCTTCCCCTGGCCTTGACGTTCATCCCGGTGATGGGCTTGTTGTAGGCGGCGTTCGCGTCCTCCCAGCCCCAGCGGCGCAGGTCGTGATAGCGTCGACCCTCGCACATGAACTCGATCTGGCGCTCGCGCTTGATCAGGTTGCGCATCGCCAAACGATCGGGAAGGGAAGAAAGCCCCGGCAGTCCGGCGCGGTAACGGATCTGGTTGAACGCGCTCAGGATCTCGGCGGCGTCACGCCCCTGGACGGTGATCCCCGTGGCCTCGTCGGTGTACGAGCCGTCCAGCTCGTTGAGGGCCTCGGCGTAGTTGAGCAGGATCTCGGCGTAGCGGAAGATGGGGAACACCTTCGCGCGGATCGCCGACGAGGCCTTCAGGTTATCCTCCGGGTGGATGTACTTCTTGCACGTGTAGCCGGTGCGGTTGTAATCCTGGGGATAGTTCTGGTTGGCCGCGGCCGTGCCGTCCGCGTAGTACGTCACCTCGATATTCTTCACGGCCTCCGAACCGGTGTACGAGGTGCCGGGCCAGTAGGCGTGGCAGAACCCGATCGTGGCGTAGAAGCGCATCTCGCGGTTGGCGTACATGCCTGCCGTGTTCGAGCGCAGCTCGTAGCCGGAGAAAGAGCCTGCTAACGCGCTACCGATGGCGGTGTACGAGGCAGCCGTACCGGGTTGCGGGTAGGGGTATTCGGGGCTGGAGCTGTTGATGTCGTTACCGTCTTTCATGTAGAAGGCGTCGACCAGGTCCTGCGTGAGGTTTAGCCCGTTGCCGCCGCCGAGCTGGAAGGGCGCGGCGATCCACAGCGGGGAATCCCCGGCGGTCGTGGCCGAGCACGAGTAGATGATCTCGTCGTTCAGCACGCGCGGCACCTCGCCGTTGAACATGTAGGTGAGGGAGCGGTAGGGATCTATGCCTCCTATGCCGTCGGGGAAGGTAGCCGTCGGCACGTTCGACGGGAACGTCGGCGTGTCGCTCTCCTTCGGCGAGGTGAACAGCTTGTACTTCCCGTCCATGAGCCGCTTCGCGGCCACGGCCGCCACGCCCCACTTCTCGTTTTTCGCCTGCTGGCTGATGAAGTGCGCGCCGTCGCTCGCCCGCGTCCAGTCGGAATAGAACGGGTTACCGTTGTACCACGGGCTGGCCGCGTAGAGCAGCACGCGAGACATCACGGCCAGCGCCGCGCCCCTCGTCGGCATGTTCATCTCGGAGGCGTTCTCGCGGACATCCTCGAGGAACTCGGCGGCAAGCGTCATGTTCGTGCAGATGTACTCGACCACCTCGTCGTACGTTGCCCGCTCCAGCGACATGGTCTCCACGTCGGAGTCCACGGCGAACGGGTCGTCGGGGACGATCGGCGTGGGGCCGTATTGCAGCAGCAGCAGGTACATGTAGTAGCCTTTCAGGAAATAGCACTGCCCGATGTAATCCCTCCGGTCAACGTCGGAGATGTCCGGCACCTCGCCGATGCGCGCCAGCACGATGTTCGCCTTGCGAATGCCCTGGTAGTAGTTCGGGTAGTTGTTGTAATCGGTAGAGAACGGGGTTATCTCGTCCAGCAGGTAGCGGATGCCGGCGTGCCGGTCGTCGTTCCACGAGGTGAAGTTCTCGTCCGACGCGCCCTGGAACGGGGTAGCGGAGTTCGTCCAGAGGTTTCCCTCGTTGGGCAGGTAGTTTGCCGCTCCGCGGATATACTGCACGACGAGGTCTCTGCGCTGGAACACGGAGTCGAGCTGCGTCATGTTCATGAAGTAATCGTCAATCCCGAGGAAGTCGCCGCAGGAGGACAAGCCTGCCAGCAGTGCCACGACCGGGAGAAGCACGAGTTTACGTGTGATTTTCATATTCGTCAGGTTTTAGAAAGTGACATATAACTGGAAAGTAAACAACCGTTGCAGCGGGTACGCGCCACCGTTCGAGGAGGCTTGCCCCGGGTCCCACAGCTTCACCTTGTCCCACACGGCCAGGTTGTCTCCCACGAAGCTGACGGCTGCCGATTCGAATCCCACGGGACGTATCCATCGCGCGGGGAGGCGATACGCGACCTCCACGTTTTTCAGGCGAACGTAACGCCCGTCGGCCAGCCAGAAGGTGGAACTGCGGTTGTTGTTCGCGTTGTTCCCGTAGTTCAGGCGGGGGAAGCGCGCGTTGGGGTTCTCTGTCTCCTTGGTACCGGAGTAGGATTCCGGCGTCCAGCGGTTCTTCTGGTCGGCCACGATCTCCAGGATGTTCCCACGCGATTCCCACGCGAAGGGGTAGTAACCCGTCCCGCCGTAGAAGTACTGCACCTCGCCGATGCCCTCGACGAAGGCGCTTATCGTGAAATTCTTGTAGTTCACCTCGGCGGCGAAGCCGTATTGTATGCGCGGCGTGTTCGAGTAGGAGAGCGGCACGATGTCGTCCGTGTCGATCTGGCTATCTCCGTTGACGTCCTTGTACTTGATGTCGCCCGGCAACACGTTCGACATGAACGTCTGCTTCGGGCTGCTCTTCACGTCGTCCTCGTTGGTGAACAGGCCCAGCGCGATCAGCCCGCGCATGACGCCGTACGGGACACCCGTGTAGGACTGGTAGGGGTAGTTGACGCCCGATTGCTCCCAGTAGTCGACCTTGTTGCGCGACAGGGTGAAGTTGCCGCGTACGGTGAACTGCAAGTCGCGGTTGACGCGGTGGATGTAAGCCAGCGTGCCGTCAGCGCCCCACGCCTGCATCGAGCCGATGTTCGAGTAGGGAAGGATCGACGATAACCCGGCCTCTTCGGGGATGTTCGCGCGTTGCTGGAAGATGTCTTCCGTGCGGTTGCGGAACGCGTCCACCGTCAGGTCGAAGTGATCGTTGAGGAACTTCGCGTCGATACCGATGTTGTATTTCTTCGTCGTCTCCCACTGCAGGTCGGGCGCGCCGGTTTGTGTCTCGCCGAGGCCGCTACCGCCCCACGTCCCGCCGCCGGTAGTGCCGACGATCGTCAGGTAGGGGAAGCGCCGGTCGTTGAGCCGGTCGTTACCAACCTCGCCGTACGACGCCCGTATCTTGAACTGGCTGATGAACGGGAACGTTTCCTGGAAGCTCTTGTACTGGCTCGGCAACCAACCGATGGCGATCGAGGGGAACAACCCGTAGCGGCTGCCCTTGTCGAAGTTCTCGGAGCCGGTGTACCCCAGGTTTCCCTCCACGAAGTAGGTGTCCTTGTACGAGTAGGTGGCCCGCCCGGAGAGCGCCTGGTAGCGCTTCGGGATCACCGATAGCGTCCGGTTTGTTCCCGACTCGCTGGCGCCCCAGTCGCTGTTCTTGCTCTCCTCTATATAATAGTGTAGCAATCCCGTCACCCGGTGCTCGTCGAACACGCGGTTGTAGTTGCCCGTCATCTCGTAGTAGATCTTCCGGTCGGAGGACGAGCCTTGCGACGCGCTCAGGTCTTGCTTCGACAGGCGCAGTTCCGTCCGCAAGCTCCCGTCGAGGTTTCGGCCCGTCTGGGGGTTCGCGTAGTACAACTCCGGTCTCATGCTGCGCGCGGTCGTGTGCAGCCCGTTCGTCGATAACGAGAACATCGCCGTGACCGATAGCCCCTCGGTCAACATGCTGAGGTCTTGCCGCAGCGACAGGTTGGTCTTCGCCGAGTAGCGCTCGGTCTCCGTGAACCCCGTGTAGTTGAGCCGCACGTAGGGCGACATCTCGTCCGAGTTCGTGCCGAACGACGGCAGTTGCCCGTTGGAGTAACGCACCGGCACGAGCGTCGGCGGCATGTTCGCCTGCGCCGACCACAAGGCGCTGTTGCTGCCCCCGTCGCCCGGCGCGTTTTGCGTCACGAATACCGTCTCCAGGTTGAGCGACATGACCGTCGTCCGCGTCAGGTTCGCGTCGATGTTGGCGCGGAAGTTATACTTGTGGTAGTCCACGTTCGTGTTGTTCGTTGACGCGTCCTTGTCCTGTTTGAATAGCGCCTCGTTGTTCAGGATACCGAGACTCAGGTAGTAGCGCGCGTTCAGTCCGCCGCCCGACAGGCTCAGGTGGTGTTGGTTGTTCCACACGTGATCTTTCAGGATCACTTCCCGCCAGTTCACGTCCGGGTACAGGTCCGGGTCGAGGTGCGTGCGGAACAGCTCTACCTCCGCCGGCGAGTATATTTCAGGGTTTCCCCGCACGATCTCCGCCTCGTTCGCCAACTGCGCGTACTGGTAGGCGTTCGCGTACTCCGGCATACGCGGCGAGTAGGAGTACGTCGCGTTGGTCTTGAAAGCGATGTTCAGCCGGCCGGCTTTCCCTCGCTTCGTCGTCACCACCACCACGCCGTTCGCGCCCCGTACACCGTAGACGGCCGTGGACGACGCGTCTTTCAGTATCGTGAAGCTCTCCATGTCGGCAGGATCCAGGTCGTTCAGGCTGCCCTCCACGCCGTCGATCAGCACGAGGGCGCTCTGGCTGGCACCGAACGTGCTGATGCCGCGAATCCAGAACTCCGAGAAGTTGTTACCCGGCTCGCCGCTGCGCGTCACCGAGATGATGCCCGGGACGCGACCGCCAAGCATGTTCGTCACCGACACCGCCGGCACTTGCAACTGCGCCACGTCTACCGTCGTGACCGCGCCAACGACCGAGATCTTGCGCTGCGTACCGCGAGCCGTCACTACCACCTCGTCCATCTCGCTCACGTCCGGCTCCAGTGCCACGCGCTCGCGCTCGCGCGACGCGTTGTACGTGATCTCGCGCGACTTGTACCCGATGTACGAGAAGATCAACGTCGTGCCCGGCGCTACCTCCAGGCGGAATCGCCCGTCAGCGTCCGAGACCGTGCCCGTCCCGGGGGCGCCCTTCACGGCGATGTTCGCGCCGATTAATTCCGCGCCCGTCTCGTCAAAGACGACGCCGGCTACCTTTACCCTGTCCTGCGCGTGCACTCCGGCAACAAGGAGCAACAAGGCGCATACGTATAATACCTTTTTCATCTTTTTCATGTTTATCGTTTATATCACTCGACGGCGTATCTTCTCACCGCGCATCCCCATCCCTCGGCAATCCAGTAGTTTCCCTCGCCATCGTTCGCGATGTCGTACGGGTAGTTGAACCGCGCGTCCATCGGGTTACCGTCGACCTGGCCTGCGACGTTGATGGCCCCCGCGACGATCGAGACGTAATTGTTGATGACCGAGATCTTCCGGATCACGTAAGCGTTGAAGCCGTCACACACGAAGATGTTCCCGTCCTCGTCAAGCGCCAGACCGTTCGGCTGGGCGAACGCGCACTCGTCCACGTACCCGTTGACCACCGCCGCGCCGTTGAAGCCCGCGTAGGGGATCACTTCCGTCCCGTCGGGACTGATCTTGTAGATCCCGAACTTGTTCGCGCACGCCGCGTAGAAGTAGCCGTCAAACGGGTTGTATATAATGTAATTCCCGTCGGAGGTCGCCGCTCCCGTGTTCGCGTTCAGCATCTCCACGCGCTGCGTCGCGATCTCGAAGCGGGCAAACTGTCCGTTCGCGTCGCAGAAGTAGAGCCACTCCTCGTTCGCGTCCAGCGCTAAACCGCGGATACGACCCGAAAACTGGGTGCCCAACTGGCCGACACGCGTGGGAGCCCACCCGGCGGCCTTCGTGTAGGCGTACACCACGTGGGGGCTGTTCCACCCGGCAGCGTATACCCGCGTCTTGTCTTCCGTCACCGCCGGACCGGCAGCCTGGAAACCGTTGTGCACTGTCACCACGGCGTTGTCCGGCACGGAGACTAAACGCACGGACGCGTTGTCCCGCTGGAAGACGAGCACGGATTCGTTCCCGATGGCCGCTATGCCGTGGATGTACGAGAACTTAGCGGTGGCCAGCGTCCCGTCGACGAGACCGGTGCTCGAAGCGCTCCCGGAGATCGTCGAGACGTTCTCCGCCACGGTGTAACCGAACCGCGTGGCGGCCGTGACTTCCTTCCCGTGCACGACAACTTTCACCGCGTTCTTCCCGTCGAGCTGCCGCGGGGCGAGGCAGTAGATCGTGTTGTTGTCTACCCCGATGACCGTGGCGGCACGTTCCGTCAGCGCGTCGACGAAGTAGACCTCTACCTTCGACAGGTCGTTGCCGAAGTTTTCTCCTTTAATGATGACCTTCTCCCGTATCCGTCCCGAGTCGGGCATGAAGAAGTCGACCGTCACCGGTGAGCTGGGATCGTGTGCCGCCGAGGAGCTTTCTGTCCCGTCGTCTTTGCAGGCCGTCAGCCAGGCTAAAGCGGCTACACTGATCATGAAAATTGCTTTCTTTTTCATTTTCATAAAGTGTTAAGGTTATACTAAAATTTAGCAGTCCAATATTATGAAGTTTTCTCGAAATACGAGTAGTTACATTATTCCAAAGAATAGGACGTTTCATGCAATAAACGGGGGTAAAAGCACTTTTACGGGGAATTGGCCGATATTTCCTCGCTTTTCCCGCGTCCCGCCGCGTGTTTGCCGGACGTTTTTTCCAGGCAATAAAGGGGCATTGCCGGGACGCGTTGTTCCCGGCGGTATATATATATAATAAGGAGTGGTGAAGCGGTCAGGCGTATTCCGGCGGCCGCGGGGTAACGTCGATGGGGGGAGAGTCGTGAGTGATTGTCAGGCGCGCGTCCGGTTTCCCGGTTACTTCCCGCGTTTCCGGGGAGAGGCGCGCGGGGCCGTAAATGAAGGGAGGCTACCTCGCGTGAGATAGCCTCCTTGACTTGTAGCGGGAGTCCGACTCGAACGGACGACCTTTGGGTTATGAGCCCAACGAGCTACCAACTGCTCCATCCCGCGGTGATGTCATAACTCCGGCAAAGATAATCGTTCGCGCGATACCCTGCAAGTTATTCCCGCGTCTTTTCCCGAAAATAAACGCGGCGGGCGACGAGCGACGTGATAACATGGTGTTTGCCGGGCGTGTTTTTTTCGCGGCGGCGCGATATTTCCCTCGGGGTTTAGCGCGTGGATGCATTTCTTTTTACCTTTATCGCCATTAAACTTTAGCGAGATGATCACGTTGCACAGGATAGAGACGCCCGGCGACATCCTCCTGGAGAGGTTGACGCCGTTGTACGAGGAGGCTTTCCCGCCCGCCGAGCGGCGCGACGCGGGGCAGCTGGCGCGGGTCATCGCCCGGCGGGAGCGCATGTATTTCCACGCGATCCTGGAGGCGGGAGAGCCGGTAGGGTTGTTCGCCTACTGGGACCTGGGGGAGGTTTATTACCTGGAGCACCTGGCGGTGTTCGCCTCCTGCCGCGGCAGGTCGATCGGCACGCGGGTGCTGGAGGAGGCCGCGCGACGGCTGGAGGGGACGCGGCTGCTGGAGGTGGAGCCTCCCGCGGAGGCGGCGCGCGCGCGGCGGGTGGCGTGGTACGAGCGGAACGGTTACCGGGTGCTCGACCGGCAGCATGTCCAGCCGCCGTACGACGGTCGCGGCGCGGGATGCCCGCTGTGGGTCATGGGGAACGCGCGGCCGCCTCGCCTGCCGGTGTTGCTGGAGCGCGTCAAGAGGGTGGTGTTTATCGAGAACGAGAATGTCTAACATGTAAAACAAGATAGCCATGAGAAACAGTTTGATTTTGTTGCTGGGGATTGTCGCGGGATGCAAGTCCCCGGCCCCGAAGAGCGAGGAGAAGGCCGCCGTGAATCCACCGGCCGCTATCCAGAAGGTAGAGAACGTGAAGGAAAAGACGTTCGACGAGTTGTTCGTGCCCGTCGCCCCGCGGGACATTACCGGGAACGTGTTCCGGCTGGTGGGGGAGGATTTCACGGTGATTACCGCCGGCACGACGACGGCGTATAACTCGATGACGGCGAGTTACGGCGGGTGGGGGATTTTGTTTAACGCGCCGTCGACGTGGTGTTTTCTCCGGGCGAACCGCTACACGCTGGAGTGTATCCGTCGCGAGAGGAAGTACACGATGGTGTATTTCGACGAGGCGTATCGCGATCAGGTGATGCTTTTCGGCTCTTCGTCCGGCAGGGACGGGGATAAGATGAAGCGGCACACGCTGAGTGCCGTCGAGACGCCCGCCGGCTGTGTCGCCTACAAGGAGGCCAAACTGGTTATCGAGTGCGAGCTGACGAGTATCACGACTGTTCACCCGGATGATTATTTTTCCCCGGAAGGGAAGTCTTTCGTCACCGATGCCTTCGCGGAGGCCAACGATTACCACAAGCTCGTGTTCGGCAAAATCACCGGCACCTGGATAAGACGCCCCTAACCGCCCTCCCGCTCGCACCTGACCAGGCAGGGGGGAAGTGTTTCACGAGTGGTCGGAAGAAATTCCGACCGTTTTTTCTATGTTTTAAAGAAGACAGTGGGATCACCGCCACATTCGGTAACGATCATGGAGATAACGAGATTTCTCATTTCCATGGTAAAGCGTCGTTTGGCAGTCTTGTACCCGATGTCGTTAGCGAGCTTGTACATCAACACGAGCATCGACACGATCAGGGTCATGTACAACATGACCTCGATGCCATTCCTGTTCAGGGAA
>JAIRKS010000127.1 GCA_031259905.1 Odoribacteraceae bacterium | reverse complement strand
CGACGGAAGGTTTATTAACATAGGTATACTTGCGGGAATTCCCGACGAAATGCCTATTAACATATGTATACTTGCGGGAATTCCCGATGAAAGGTTTCTTAACGCGAGTATACTTTCGGTAACTCCCGACGAAAGGATTTTACCCCGTGGGAGACCGGCGGGAACGCCCCGACGGGGGCAACGACGGGGCGGGAAGAGGCGCGGGGAACACCTGCCGGTCGTTTTTTTCCCCGCGCGGCACAATATCTTGCCCCGTCGTTCGTCTTCAATGATAGAACCTGTAAAAAAGAACACGCATGTTTACAAGAACCACACGGGGCACGTCCCTGGAAATAGACCAATCGTCATGCACCGGCTGCCTGCGGTGCGTGCGCTACTGCCGGCGGCGAGCGCTGGGAATAACACACCGTGACGGGGAGCCGCGCCCGACGATCGTCGCCCTCGACCGCTGCAAGTACTGCGGGAAATGCGCGCGCGTCTGCCCGTCCGGCGCGATCACGCTATCCCCCGCCCGTGCCGGGCACGCGGAGACGGCAGCCACTAACGCCGGCATCCTCCTCATCGTCGCCGCCCTCGTCGTCGCCGCCCTCGTGCTGTTACGAGAGGGCGTGGAAATATTCATCACCTAAAACCCATTACCATGAAACACCATCATCACGCGCACGCGTTTAAACTCGTGCTCCTCCTGCTACTGCTGGCCGCTGCCGCGGGCGGCGTCATGCTCCTGTGGAACGCCCTGTTACCGGACATCACGGGCTGTTCAACGGTCAACTACTGGCAGGCGGCGGGACTGCTCGTCCTGTGCCGCTTGCTCTTCGGCGGCCTGCACCCCGGCGCGTTCCACCCGCGGGGACACGCCCGCCTGCACGAACGCTGGCGAGGCATGTCGCGCGAGGAACGGGAACAGTTCATCCGCCGCCGGATGCACCCCCACCGCGACGACGACAAGAAACCGCGGCCACCCGCCGAGCCATGAGCGATAACCGCCCGCGATCGCCGCTCGAGGAGATCTACCGGGAACACCGCGACGCCCTGGAACGATACATCTCCCGGCGAACGCGCTGGCAGGAAGAGGCGGAGGACATCCTGCAGGAGGTCTTCTACCGCCTGGCGCGCCTCGACCCCGTCACTAACCCGGTGGAGCGAATCTCCGCGTGGCTGCACGCCGCCGCACGCAACCAGATCATCGACCGGGCAAGGAAACGAAAGGAGGAACGACTGGATGAACAACAGGACGATGACGCGCTCGCGGGAATTACCGCCGCGTTCAGCGAGGAGAATCATTCACCCCTCGACGCCCTGCTGAGAAGCCTCTTCTGGGAAGAGCTGCACGACGCGCTGGAGGAGCTGCCCGACAATCAACGATCCGTCTTCGAGCTGACGGAGTTCGACGGCTTCTCCTTTAAAGAGATCTCCGCCTCCACCGGCATCCCCGTCAACACGCTCCTCTCCCGTAAACATCACGCCGTCCTCCACCTCCGGCAACGGCTGCAACAGCTCTACCGCGACATCACGGAACGATAGAACGCGCGCGTGCCCCCGCGGAAAATTCCCCGCGGGGATACAAGTAACCCACCGATCGCGTATATTCGCGAGTATTCGATAACAAACTAAATTTATTTACCATGAAACAGATCCTACTACTGCTATCAATCACCGGCGCCACGTGCTCCATGCAGGCGCAAGACATCCAACTGCCCACCCCCGCGCGCTCCGGCGGGAAGGCCCTCATGGAAACCCTGAATGAACGCCGATCGGAACGCGCGTTCGAGAAAAAAGCGATGCCGCTCCAAACCCTGTCGGACTTGCTCTGGGCCGCCAACGGGTTCAACCGGCCGGATAAACGGACGGCGCCCACGGCAAGTAACAAGCAAGAGCTGGAGCTGTACGTGGTGCTCGACGATAAAGCGTACCTCCACGACGCCCGGAAGAATGTCCTGACGTTTATCGCGCAAGAGGACTTCTCCGCCGCCCTCGGCCAAGGCAATATCACGAGCAAGGCCGCCGTCAACATCGTCATCGTTGGCGATAACAGCAAATCCCAGTCGAAGTACGTCTACATGGACACCGGCTACATCTCGCAGAACATCTACCTCTACGCCGCCTCCGCCGGCCTGGGGACGGTGGCCCGCGGGTCGTACAACGGCGCGGGCCTGTTCAAGGCGCTGAAGCTGTCCGGGAAACAAGAGGTGACGCTCGTGCACCCCGTCGGCTACCTGAAATAAACCATACACGCGAAGGAGGGACGCCCGGCTGGCGTCCCTCTTCTTGTATCCCCCCGTCACCATGAAAACTAAAATCGAAAAGACCAACGCCGCGCGCCTGCTCGACCAGGCCGGCATCCCCTACGCGCTCGTCCCGTATGACGTGGACGAGAACGACCTCGCGGCCTCCCGCGTGGCAAGAGAACTGGGCGAGGACGCGCGGAGAATCTTCAAGACACTGGTGCTGCGCGGGGACAAGCACGGGCTGCTCGCGTGCGTGATACCGGGCAACGCGGAGGTCGACCTGAAAGTCGCCGCGCAGGTGTCCGGCAACAAGAAAGTAGAAATGCTCCCCGTGAAAGAACTCCTCCCCGCCACCGGGTACGTCCGCGGCGGCTGCTCGCCCGTCGGGATGAAAAAGAAACTCCCGACGTGGATCGACCCGTCGTGCAGGCAGTTCGACACGATCTTCGTCAGCGCGGGCGTCCGCGGGCTGCAACTCCGCGTGGCCCCCGACGACCTGCTCCGCGTCACGGGCGCGAACGTCGCCCCCCTCGTCAACACGTTAAAATAAACCACCATGAAACACCTCTTCACCATGCTCCTCGTCCTATCCATCGCGCCGGGCCTGCTCGCGCGAGAGGACGACAACACCTTCACGCGCGCCGTCGGGCAATGGCAAGTGACGCTCCTCACCGAGGGACAACACGAGGGACGCGCCGCGATCCTCGTCGGGGCCACCCGCGAGATGCTGGCCACGATCCCCAACGGCACGTTCCCCGGCGCGACGAACGCGTTCCTCGCGCGATCGGGCGACCTGATCGTCCTGATCGATACCGGCTACGGAAAGCGACTGTTCGATCACCTGCAGGCGCTCGGCGTCTCCCCCGCCGAGATCGACGTCGTGCTGCTCACGCACATGCACGGCGACCACATCGGGGGGATGATCCGCGACGGGGAAAAGGCGTTCCCCAACGCGCGCGTGTACCTCCCGCGGCAGGAACACGATTACTGGATGCAACAGCACGGGAATGCCGCCAGGATGATCGAGTTGTATCGCGAGCAATTGCACCTCTTCCTGCCCGGGGAGGCGCGCGACGGGGGGACGCCGCTGCTCCCCGGCATCCGCGGTATCTCCGCTTTCGGTCACACGCCGGGACACTGTACTTACTTGCTGGAGTCCCGCGGGGAACGCCTCCTGGTGTGGGGCGATCTCGCGCACGCGATGGCGATACAGATGCCTTATCCCGCGGTGGCCGTGACGTATGACGTGGATCCCGCCCGCGCCGTGACCAGCCGCGAGGCAATCCTCTCGTTTGTCACCCGCGAGAAGATCCCCGTCGCCGGGATGCACGTCGCGTATCCCGGCATCGGTAGGGTCGAGGAGGTCTCTCCCGGCAGCTACCGCTTTATCCCCGCGACACAACAGGGGGAATGACGCGAGGGGTCTCCCCCACTACCCACCCGGCATGAGGAATAACACGAGGGGGTATCCCCGCGACCCATCCAGCAGAAGGAATAGCATGAAAGAATCTCCCCACGCCGCGGGGAGATTTCTTTTGACCCGGTGAAGATATTCCAGGAGAGGTTTCACTTCCCAACCCGCCCGTTCAAGCATCCCGGCAAGGCCGCCGGGAGAAAGAGGTGTTCCCGGTCGGGCGGGCGAGCGTCCACGACCTGTCAGCCGACCGTGCACGGCCGGCTGACAAACCTCGCGTTATTGTTTCAAGGGAAGATGAACGGGGGCAATATTCCCCCCGCGTTGATGCCCGGTGGAGCTACCGGTTGACCTCGACGAAAACTTGCTTCAACCCGTCGACGGACACGAGTACCTGCGCTTTCCCGCGCCCCTTCTCGACCATGACCTTGCCGCGACCGTTGAAAGCCTGTACCCGCTTCGACCCCGTGGATGTCCCCTGGTTCACGAGCAGTTTCCCCTCGCCGATCATGTCGAAACGAATGTACTCGCGGGAATTGACGCAGATCGTCCCCTGCCTGTCCACCAGCTCGATCTCGATCCAGGTGTACTTCGCGTCGACGTCCGTCATACGCACGATGATGCCGGCCTCCTTGTCGGGAACACGCGTCTCGTAATGGAAAACCATCTCGTCGCTCACCTCCACCCGGTCGCGCTTCGCTCCTTTCCAGCCGACGGCCCGCGCGGTATTCCTGCCCGGCAGGAAGGGAGTCTCCCAGCGCAATCCCGCCGCGGGAAAGTCCTTCGGGTCGCGCCGCTTGATGCCGAGACTCCTGTCGTTCAGGAAAAGCTCCACCTCCTCGCAGTTGGAATAGACCTTGAGGGTTTTCGTCTCCCCCTCGGCACCCCAGCGCACCGGCCAGGTGTGCCCCTGGAGGTGTATCATGGGCTGACGCGCCCAGTAGGACTGGAAGACGTAGAAGGACTCCTTCGGGGTCAGGTCTCGTTCCACCACCCCCTTTTGGTTCACGTACGGGATCGGGTTCTCCGGGCGGAGGGGGGTCGAGAAATCCTTGAAGATCCAGTAGGCCGACCCTGTCAGCCAGGGCATCTCTTCTTGCTCCTTCAGGTGCCAGTCGATCAGGTCACACGCGTAAGTCTCGCTCCAGTCCCCGTCCCTCGAGGCCCGCGCGGAGCCGCCGTGAAGGGTCGCGTCTCCCGCCCGCTCGTCGGCTCGCTCGTCGTTCTTGATCGCCGACAGGCCGTCGCGGGCGTTCTCGGCGTGACGACGCGCGTGGCTATCGGCCCCCCACTCGGCGTGGAAGAAGCGAGGTACACCCTGCATCTCCGCCTGCACGGCTTCCCTGTAACCGGTGTACAGCCCCCTGTACCAGCCGGCCCAGATGGACGGGGAGTAAACGTCCACGATCTCCTTGCAGAAGTCGGACCTCCGGAGGGCGGTCAGCCGCGTGCTGTCGAGCCGGTGCGCCAGGTCGTGCAGCTCCCACGTGAAGACGCGGATCGCTTCCCGGTCGAAGGCGGGGAAATCGTTCGGCCAGTCGGTCTCGTTACCCAGCCCCCAGAGGATCACCGAGGGGTGGTTGCGGTGTTGCTCGATCATGTTCGTCAACATCCGCCGCGCCTGCTCCTTGTAAATCTCACCTCCCAGGCCGCCGCGACACCACGGGATCTCTTCCCAGACGAGAAGGCCGAGGCGGTCGCAGTGTTCAAGGACAAGCCGCGATTGCTGGTAGTGCGCCAGGCGAATAAAGTTCGCTCCCATAGATTTAATCATTTCCATTTCCCGCGCGATGGTCTCGTCGGTCATGGCCGCACCGGTGCCGGCGTGATCCTCGTGCCGGTGAGTACCCCGTAACAGGAGGCGCTTGCCGTTGAGGAGGAACGGCCCGTGCTCGACAAATTCCGCGTGACGGAAGCCGAAACGCTCGCGACAAGTCGTTACCCCGGCCAGCGATTTCAAGGTTAACTCGCAGGAGTAAAGGTTAGGCTCGTCGGGCGACCAGAGGGAAGGACGGTTGATCTCCAACGAGAAGGTGGCAGGGGTGTGCTCCCCCGGCACCCGCGATAGCTCTTTCACGAGCCGTCCCCTCGGGTCGAAGACGCGGGCAGTTACCCGCAGGTCGTTCGTGGAGATGTACGCCTTGAGGGCAACCGAGATCGTTAACTTTCCCTTCTTCCCCGCCGGGTCTACCGAGGCCCGCGTGACGACCTGCTCGAAGGCAATGGCCGGCACGTAAACGAGGTTCACGTGGCGGTATAGCCCCCCGTAGAGGTTGAAGTCCGAGAGATCGGAGGGGATCATCTCCGTGTCCCGGCTGTTGTCGCAACGAATGACCAGCGGTATCTTCCCGTCGAAACGCTTGATATTGCCGGAGAGCAGGAAGCGTTTCACGGCCTCGGTGATGTCTACCTGCCACTCGTCGTACCCGCCCACGTGCGTGGCTACCCGCTCGGTATAGATGTATACCGAGGTCTTCTGTCCCGCTCCCTCGAAGTGCAGGATCGTCCGGCCGTTGGAGTAAGGATTGTTCACGGTCAGGAGGGTTCTGTACCACCCGGGCCCCTGGTAGTAGTTCACGTCCGGGTCCACGGCGTCCACGGCGTTGAAACAATGGGGTAACGTCACGCTCTCCCACAAGGGGACGGTTTCCGGACTTCCCGCGGATGCCGGGCGAACCGCTTCCCAGATGCTTCCCAGATCCTGGCGAAGAAATAGCCAGCCTTCCGTTAAACGAGTCACGTGCTCGTGATTGATTTGCGCGAAACCGCACGCGCTCCATAGCGATAACGCGAGTGTTGTTGTTCTCCGTAACATGGTCATCCTGTATTTAGTCGTGTATACGCGAAATTACGTAAAGTTTTTGTTACAGGGACTAAGGCATAACAGGTAAATGAAGTTTTTAAGCGCGATGCCCCCCGTTTTGCCCGATCACTCCCTTAATCTCCCCCAAAAAAAAGACCTGCAAGATGTATATCTTACAGGCCCTGACGTTCAAACGCTTCTCATCTCAGGCGGAAAGAGGGGGATTCGAACCCCCGGAACCCTTTAGAGGTTCACACGCTTTCCAGGCGTGCCAGTTCAACCACTCCTGCATCTTTCCTGAACGCCGGGCAAAGGTAGAAATATTTTTTAATACCACTCGGACAAGGGAAAAACTTTCAAGATCCATCTATCATACACTCCAAGATATTTGGTACTTTTGCCACCATTAATTAATGAAGGTATGGAAGATTTTCAACACGTGGGATATAGCAAGGAGGTGATCGAGTTCGTGACCGTCGCCAAGGAGTTCTGTGATCTCGTGGAACGAAGCGACAGGGAGGAGAAAAAGCCATTCCTGCTGCAGTTGCAGAAACTTCTCCCGCTAATATATTTGAAGGGTTGCCTGTTGCCCGGGTGCGAGAGCAACGAACTGGAGATGACCGAAGAGGTGGTGACGGAGAATGATTATGATTTCTTGCGAGAGCGTGTGTGGCAGCTGATGGCAGAAGACGACGATTACCTGGAGGTGTTCGATGATAATATGCAATTTAACGAGATGCCCGTCGTGGCCTCTATCGCGGAGAAGGTGTGCGATATCTATCAAGATCTGAAGAATTTTATCTCCCTCTACCAACACGGCATGCCCGACGTGATACAAGAGGCGCTGTGGCTCTTGAACACGAATTTTGAGTTTTACTGGGGGAAAACGTGCACAAGCCTGTTGCGCGCGGTGCACGCCGCAATTTACCGGGTCACTGACGAGGAAATATGAATATCAACATGACAACTTACAAGAAAACAATAACGACCGAGGAAATAGAGCAATATCCCGTTTACCTGTTCGACGGGGAGATCGCCGTGATCGAACGCGAAGAACAGGTGGAGGAGGCTGTGCTTGACCTCAGTTCCTGTAGCATGATCGGCTTCGACACGGAAACACGTCCCTCGTTCAAGAAGGGAGTCATTCACTCCGTGGGGTTGATACAATTGTCCACGGACAAGCGAGTGTACCTGTTCCGACTTAACAAGTACGGTCTTCCTTTCCCGTTGCAGCGGCTGCTTTCCAGCGAAGATACCGTGAAGGTAGGCGTTGGCATCCGGGATGATATTCGTGCGTTGCGCCGGATCGCTGATTTCTCACCGGCGTCATTCGTGGACTTACAACGCTTTGTCCGGGCGTTCGGTATCGAGGAGATGGCCTTTTCGAAATTAATGTCCATCATCTTCCAGGTACGTATCTCGAAACGCCAACGCACCTCTAACTGGGAGGCGGATACACTGACGGACGCGCAGGTACGATATGCTGCCACGGACGCGTGGGGATCTTTGAAGATGTACCAGGCGTTACGATCAGGCGAGTGGCGTGGCGTGTTGACTCTTTAATCCTCGCGACGTTTGCCCGTTACACGAGAAAAGATCCACGCTGACCGGAGAGTGATAATCCACGTGTTAGCAATAGAACGCGTCTTTCCCGAGAAAATTCGAGGGAAATGTTTGGTGCGAAAACTGTATTTTCGTACTTTTGCGACGGGTAAGTCCTATGCGACCAGTTCCTGTCGAATTCCCCCAGGGTCGGAAGGCAGCAAGGGTAGATGGTTGTAGCGGTGCGACATAGTCAGCTTACCCACTTTTTTAAAGCGCCTCTTTAGCTCAGCTGGCCAGAGCACGTGATTTGTAATCTCGGGGTCGTTGGTTCGAATCCGACAAGAGGCTCGAAGGGGACGAGAGAGACTGAAGTTCTTGACACGACTTGAATAATGCTGTTGTAGCTCAGGGGTAGAGCACTTCCTTGGTAAGGAAGAGGTCTTGGGTTCAAATCCCAATAACAGCTCTTCGAACAGCCATCTTACCGGTGGCTGTTTTTTGATGTATCGCCCCCTGTGTCTTATTCCAAAATAAGGGGAGGCCCCCGCTCTCGTCCCCACCGCCCGTCCTCCTGCACGGGTCGCCCCCTCACCCGGCGAGCGCGTGGCGGCAGGCAGCAGGGGGAGCGCGGCGGGACAAGGGGCAAGAAATTGCGCGAGGGGAGATTGCCGCGGGGGAGAAAAAACGGAGGGCGGGGGGCGTGATGATTATTCGAGAGAAACAGCTACTTTCGCACGCGAGGAGAGCGACCGGGATGGAGAGAGGGATCACCCGAAAACGAGAACATGATCACCCGAATACGAGAACAATGTCGATAGACCCGAATATATGCACGGAGAAAGAGCTGCTCGCGAGGGTAGCGGCAGGCGATGAGCGCGCGTTTCGTCGCCTGTTCGACTGTTACCAGCCCAGGGTCTACTCGTTCGCGATGTATGTCACGCGCTCCGCGTTTCTCGCGGAGGAGATCGTGCAGGAAGTCTTCATGAAGGTGTGGATAGCGCGACGGGAGCTGGCGGGCGTCGACTATTTCATCGCTTACCTGAAAACCATCGCCCGGAACGTGGCGTCGAACCACTTGAAGCGTGTGGCTCACGAGCGGGTGATCATGCAAAACATGTTCGCGGAGACGTCCCCGCCGAGGTCGGTCACGGAAGAGGAAGTGATCGTGAACGAGTTCCAGTGCGTGCTCGAGGACGCGATCGCCTCGCTGCCACCGAGGCAACGGGAGGTCTACCTCCTCCACCGCTGCGACCACTTGAAGCAGGAGGAGATCGCCGAGCGGCTCGGTCTCTCTCTTCACACTGTCAAGGAGTACATGAAAAAAGCCCTCTCCGCGATTCGCGTTTACGTCGAGCGGCGGGTTGACGTGATGATCATGATCGCCTTGCAAGAATTTTTCCGGTAGTTCCTTTTTTTTAACCAGCTGAAGCAGGCTGGAGACAGCCGCATTTCGTTCATGACTACCGGGTGGCACGTCCCTCCCTTTGACCGCTTGCAAGATTTTTTTCCCCCGGTAGTACCCCCTCTTTTTCCCGTGCCATTTGTCTTTAGTATGTCGCGATACTATTCGCGGCACTGAACAAGATGCTCGATACACACGTGAAAACACTATTCGACCGCTACATGACGCAACAGGCTTCTCCCAGCGAGGAGCTGGAATTGATGTGGTTACTCGCCTGTGTCGTCCCGGACGAGGAGCGGGAGCAGCTCGTTGGGGAGTGGTTTGACCGCGTCCCGGCGGGGTACAGCCTCTCCAGGGAGGAGGTTGACGCGATGTGTCGGAGGATCGTGCAGCACGGCCATCGTGCCCGCTCGTGGAGGAAGGTGGCGGCCGTCGCGGCGGGAATCGCCTT
>JAIRKS010000106.1 GCA_031259905.1 Odoribacteraceae bacterium | reverse complement strand
TGGCGGGGTGGGTTATTTTTTCTTCTTGGCCCTCGGGTGGTGGCTGATCATCATGTCGAGGAGGAAGGCGCTGTCGAGGTGGGTGTAGATTTCCGAGGTGAGGATCGACGCGTGTCCGAGCATGTCTTGCACGACGCGGATGTCTGCCCCGCCGTTCACCAGGTGCGAGGCGAAGGAGTGCCTGAGCGTGTGCGGGGAGATGATTTTGTTTATCCCTGCCTTCAGGCTGAGTTTCTTGATGATGTTGAAGATCGAGACGCGCGACAGTTTTTTCCCGTCGCGGCTCAGGAAGAGGATGTCCTCGTTTCTCCCGCCGAGGACGCTGTCGCGGGCCTTCTGGTAGGAGCGGATCTCTTCCTTTGCCCTCGTGCCGAGCGGGACGAGGCGCTCCTTGTTTCCTTTCCCGTGCACCTTGACGTACCCGACGCGGAAGTTCACGTTAGAAGTCTTCAGGTTGGTTAATTCCGAGACGCGGAGGCCGCAGGAGTAGAGCGTTTCGAGGACGGCCCTGTCGCGTTGGCCGTTGTAATCGTTGCCCGTCACGCGGATCATCGCCTCGATCTCGTCGACGGAGAGCACGTTGGGTAGCGTCTTCGGCCCTTTCGGTGTTTCGAGCTTCTCGGCCGGGTTGACGGCGAGCGTCCCGTCGATGACGAGGAACTTGAAGAATGATTTGAGGCTCGACACGTTGCGGGCCTGCGTGCGCGCGCTGACTCTTGCCCCGGGTAGCCCGGCGAGGTAGCGATTCAGCAGCGGGTAGGTCACCTCGCGCGGGGGGACGGGCGGCTTTTCCTGTTCGCAGAAGTGGAACAGCTTCTTGATGTCGTACGTGTACGCGACGACGGTGTTCGCCGACATGCCTCTTTCGAGCGTCAGGAATGCCTTGTAATTCTCGATAGTCTCTTTCCAGGTGATCATGAGCAATACGATAAACGTGAGTATTCTTCTCGCGCTTTCCCTGCCGGGGAAAGCAACGCGCTAAAGGTAATCATTTTCCTTTCTCGTGGCGGGGGAACTTGAAAAAAACGTGTAGATTTGTAAGCATTAAATCAAGACACACATGGAGAAAAAAAACATTCTGATCCTGAACGGCCCCAACCTGAACCTCCTGGGGACGCGCGAGCCGGCGATATACGGCGCGGTATCCTTCGAGGCGTTCCTCGAGGGGTTGCGCGTGAGGCATCCCGGGGTGACGATCGACTACTACCAGTCGAATCACGAGGGGGCGCTCATCGACAAGATCCACGCGGCGGGCTTCTCCCTCGACGGCATCGTGCTCAACGCCGGCGCGTACACGCACACCTCCGTGGCCCTGGCCGATGCCGTGGCTGCCGTCGCCGCGCCCGTCATCGAGGTACACGTCTCGAACACCGCCAGGAGGGAGACGTTCCGCCACCGCTCGTTCCTCACCGCCGTTTGCCGCGGCGTCATCTCCGGCTTCGGGCTGGCCTCGTACGAGCTTGCCGTGATCGCGTTAGAAAACGGGGAGGGGGCGGCATGGTCACGCTGAAACACCTCCCGGTGCTCTTGTTACTGCTCCTCGTCGCGTGCGGCGGGAGGGTCAGGGAGGAGGACAACCGCCCGTTCGTCTACTTCAGGAACTACTCGCGCACCTTCAACGACATGCACGAGAAGCACCTCGCCGCCGCCACGCTCCGCGGCATCACCCCCATCGCCTCCGCCGCCGAGGTCGGCAACGCCACGCGGCCGTTGAAGAAGATCACCTCCTGCAGCCGCTACCACGTCGACAAGCTCTCGCACTCCATCCCCTACCTCGTCCCCGAGGCGCGGGATCTCCTCGAGGAGATCGCCGAAAACTTCCAGGATTCCCTCAAGGCAAAGCGCTTGCCCCCGCACGCCCTGATCGTCACCAGCCTCCTCCGCGCGACGGACGACGCCGAGCGTCTCCGCGCCCGCAACGGCAACGCCTCCGCGCGATCGGCCCACCTCTTCGCCACCACCTTCGACATCGCGCACGCCCGCTACAAGCCCCTCGGCAAGCAGACGGCCCCCGTCGACAAGCTCAAGAGCGTCCTCGCGGGGGTGCTCCTGGACTTGAGGAGCAAGGGCCGCTGCCATGTCCGCTACGAGTACAAGCAGATCTGTTTCCACGTCACCGTCAGGTGAGCAACGCCCTTTCCCGTGAACCGTAAACCCCTTTCCCCCCTCGCGCGAGAGATCATCGAATCCCTCCTCTTCGTCGCGTTCATCGTCGGCTACGCGGCCGTCTACCGCGACACCTTCGCCCGCCTCCAGGAGCTGTCGCCGCTCCTGCCCGACACCTTCTCCCCGCGTGACCTCCTGGAATGGCCCGGCACGGCCCTCCGTCTCGCCGGCAGCTTCCTGACGCGCCTCTTCGCCTACCCGCTGGTTGGCGGCCTGCTCCTCGCGGTTATCCTCGTCTCCACGCGCTGGCTCCTCCTCCCCGCGAGCCGTCTCCCTGCCGCTGCGCGCTGGCTCGCCTACCTGCCGGCGTTGCTACTCTTCCTCGCCGTCGTGCGGCTCGACCACGTCGTCTTCGTCCCGGCGGGAGAGAACTACCTCGTGGCCCCCTCGCTGGGACTACTCCTCGCGCTCGTCGTCGTCGTCGTGACGCGGCACGCGCGACGCCAGCGGCTATACATCGCCCTCGCGGTCGCCGTCGGTTACCCGCTGCTCGGTTGCTACGCCCTGCTCGCCGTCCTGTTCGTCGGCAGGCGCTACGCGTGGACCGTCGCCTGGGTCATCGCCTACCCGCTGCTCTACCTCGTGCTACACGGACGCCTCTCGCTCTTCGACGCGTACACCGCCGGGCTACTCCTGCCGGCGAATCACGGCGCCACGTGGTGGAACTGGCTGCCGATCCCCGCGGCCCTCGTCGCCGTCGCCGCCATCGTCCTCCCCGGCGGGAAGTCGCGAGGAGAGACGAAGCGCGCGGGGCTTGTCAACGCCGCGGGATTGGTAGCGTCGTGCGTCGCCGTCGTCTTCCTCGCGAACCGCGACGCCTCGTTCCACGCGCTGCTATCCATGCAGTACCACGCCGCCCGTGACCGCTGGGACGTTGTCCTCGAGCGGGCGCGTACCGTCACCTCGCCCGATCGCCTCGTGATCCTCTACCGCGACGTCGCCCTCTTCAAGCGCCAGCGGCTCTGCGACGAGATGTTCACCTTTCCCCGCGAGGGCGACGACATGCCCCCGTATCCCGGCGCGGTATACATCGCCGGCCCCGACTTGCTCTTCCACCACGGGCAGTTGAACCACGCTTACCGCTGGGCCGTGGAGCGCTTCGTGCAGCACGGCATGACCGTCGACGCGTTACGCGTGATGGCCCGCGTGGCGCTCCTCAACGGCGAGTTTCCCCTGGCGATCAAGCACGCCGACGCCCTCGCCCGCGTCCCCTTCCACGCCAGCGAGGCAGACGTTTACCGGCAGCACGCCGCTCGTCCCGCCACGCTCCTCAAGGCATCCTTCCTCCCGCGCGGCCTCTCCCCGCGGGAGAACCGCCTTGGCGAGAAGACGGCGCTCCTCGAACCGTTCCTCCTGGAATATCACCGCGACGCGCCGCCGGACACCCGCGAGGCGCTCGAATTATCCGTCGCCGCCGCGCTCGTGCTCAAGGTGACGGAGCGTTTCCACGCCCTCTTCCCCCTCTACGGGCAGAACGGCATCGCTCTCCCGCGGCACGTCCGCGAGGCCGCTCTCCTCTTCGCGCGTCTCGAACAGCGCGACGAGGAGGCGATCCCCGGCATCGACGCCGTCACCCGCCAGCGCTTCGACCGCTTCCTCGCCGCGCTCGTCGACGTGCAGGCGATGCCCGCCGCGCAACGCTCGTTCGTCGCCCTCGCCAAGCAGTTCGGCGATACCTACTGGTACTATTATTTCGCCGTGAAGAATCTCAAAACTAATTGACGCGCCATGAAACACGTTCTCCTCCTCGCCCTCCTTGCCGCCTCGTGCTCCGTCGTGCCGCCGCGTGACGCCCGCGAGGTGACTCTCCCCGTCATCCTCTCGCCGGACTACACCGGCATCACGATCCCCTACAACATCGCGCCGCTCAACTTCGAGATCCTTCTCGACGCCGACGATTACATCACCGTCGCCCGCGGCGATCGTTCCGGCAGCGTCGCCGTCCGCGGTCGCGTCGTCCGCTTCCCCTTGAAAGCCTGGCGGCGGTTGCTCGACGAGAACAAGGGCGCTTCCATCCTCCTGGAGATCTACCTCAAGCGCGACGGCGAGTGGGTACGCCTGCCGCGCGTCCGTGATCACGTCTCGGAGTTTCCCGTCGATCGCTATCTCTCGTACCGCCTCATCGAGCCGGGGTACGTTTACTACTGGGATCTCGCCATTCGCCAGCGGGATCTCTCCTCGTTCGAGGAGCACGATATTTTCAACAACAGGGAGTCGCCACGCGACCGCTCGCGCCTCTGCGTCAACTGCCACGCCTTCCAGTCTTACCGCGGCGACAAGATGCAGCTGCACGGGCGAGGCAAGGACGGAGGCACGGTCATCGTCCGCGACGGCAAGGCCACGAAGGTCGATCTCAAGACGGGCGACCTCGTCTCCGGCGGCGTTTATCCCGCCTGGCACCCGACGGAAGACCTGATCGCCTACTCCGTCTCCCGCACGGGGCAGCTCTTTCACTCGCGCGACGTCCGCAAGGTCGAGGTGCAGGATCTCGTCTCGGACTTGATCCTTTACGATGTCGACGCGAACACGGTCGCGTACGTCGCCCGCGACACGAACGAGCTGGAGACGTTCCCCGCCTGGAGTCCCGACGGGAAGTTTCTTTATTATTCCTCCGCCGTCTACCGCCCCACGCTCGCCAACCGTTCATTGAACGCTATGGTCAGTTACAAGGATATTCGCTACAATATCCTCCGCCGCCCGTTTGACGCCGCTACCCGTCGTTTCGGCGATCCGGAGATGGTCTTCGACGCCGCCGCCGACGGCAAGAGCGCCACGCTGCCGCGCGTCTCTCCCGACGGTCGCTTCCTCTTGTTTGCCCTGGGGGATTTCGGGATTTTCCACGTCTGGCATCCCGAAAGCGATCTCTATCTTCTCGATCTCTCTACCGGCGATCACGGCCCGCTCGCCGCCGCTAATAGCGCCGCCGCCGAGAGTTATCATTCCTGGTCGTCGAATGGTCGATGGATTGTGTTTTCGTCCCGTCGCGCCGACGGTTCTTTTTCTCACCCCTATCTCTCCTTTTTCAATGATCAAGGCCAAGCCTCTAAACCCTTCATCGTCCCCCAACACTCCCCCTCCCTCTATTCCCGCCTCTACAAGTCCTTCAACATCCCCGAACTCACTACCACACCCCACACCAACACGCACCAAATCGAGAAGGCCTTCTCTACCACCCCCACCACCCCGCGCTTCCGACACGCGCGGTGACTAACCAGGCAGGGGGAAAATGTTTTCCCCCTGCACCCCCTCCAGCCCATTAGCATGGGCGGGCAAAAACCGGCCGGGCGTGACGGGGAGACGTGATGAACGGACATCAAGCGTTTCCCCGGTAAGAGGTCGACAAGGGGGGCATTTGCAACACCTGCAATTGCCCCCCTTGTCGGCCCCTTGCCGGGGAAACGCTACATCGCCTGTACTTCACCTTCCCCCGTCACGTCCGGCCAGCTTAATGCCTGCCCGTGTTACGGGCTGGAGGGGGGTGCAGGGGGGAAAACACTTTCCCCCTTGCCTGGTCTGCCGCCGCGTGTAGCGGGGGGCGCGAGGGTGTGAGGGGTGATAAAGAAAGCCCCCCTCCGTTTGTTCCGTATAGCCGTCGCGGTGTAGCGGTAGGAGGGGGGGGTGTCTAAAAGACAGATGAAAGTTAGTTTGTCGAAACGTTAGACGTCCGTGAAAAAAAACATACGCGGACACGCGGCGTAAAGACATAGATGATAAGAAAAATCATGGCGGGAGACACGCGTAGAACGTCCCTCGCCTCAATCGACAACATCGTAAAAGACCTTGATATACGCGGCGTTTCGTAGCATCGGGAAAAAGTGCCTTGCCATGTAGCGGTAGGGTTCGCCGCCGCGGAGTTGCTTGAGGAGCGTCATTCGGCTCACGCGCGAGCGGGGATCCCAGACGGGCTTCGTGTCGATGACGCGGAGCACCTCGTCGCGGT
>JAIRKS010000055.1 GCA_031259905.1 Odoribacteraceae bacterium | reverse complement strand
CGACGTGGGAAAGGCCGCCGGCGAGCTGGCTCTCGACGGTGTCGAGGTGCGCGTCGGCTTCTCTTTCCTCGAGGGTTTCGCCGACGCAGAAGATGATTCCAAGGCGGTTCCCGATGGCGCGGGTGACTTTCCGGGCGAGCAGGTCGTCCGTTTCGCCGTGGTATAGCCTGCGCTCGGAGTGCCCGATGATGACGTGGCGTGCGCCGGTGGAGGCGATCATCGCGGCGGAGATCTCCCCGGTGTAGGCGCCCGCGTCCTCGGCGGAGCAGTCTTGCGCGGCGACGGAGAGGTTCGGCTCGGTGATGTCGCGCGCTATTTTGGCGAGGTGGATGAAGGGGGTGCCGAGGATGACGAGGGTGTCGCCGGGGTGTTCCTTGTAGCGGAGGTACTCGTTGACCTCTCGCGCGAGTTCGAGACCTTCTTTGTAGGTCTTGTTCATTTTCCAGTTTCCTGCTACGATTCGTGTTCTCATGTGTTTTTCGTGTTAAGTGGTTATTTATATTCCGCGTCGCGGGTTGTTTGTCCTTCCTCTCCGCGCGGGCCGGAGGAGAAGGTATGTTGTAGAGAGGAGGAGGAGGAGCGTCGTGACGAGTAGGTTGTCGCGGCGCGCGTTTTTCCGGCTGACGAGTCGCGCGAGGAGGTCTTTTCCTTCGAGTTCGGCGACCTCGGGGATGTCCTGCCCGGCTCCTTTCACGAGGATCGTGCCCCGGTGCAGGAGTAGGAATCCGGGGTTGGCGCGGATCATGGTTTTCAGTTGCGTGTCGTCGGTGGTGCAGATGTCGTAGGGGACGCGGTAGCGGGCGTTGAATTCGCTGACGGCGTCGTCGGGCGAGGAGGTTAGTCCGATGACGCGGTATCCTTTCCCGTGGAGGTGGTAGGCGAGGCGGTTGACGCGGGCCTGGGTTTCGCGGGGTACTTTTTCGATTTGCCTGGCGACGAGGAGGAGTATGTAGTCGTTGGACTCGAGTACCTCGCGGGTGATGTCTCCCTGGAGGGGGTGCTCGATGGAGAAGTCGCGGAGGGGGGGGGTGTCGTTTTTCTGTATCCATTGCCGCTCGGTGCGCTGGTGTGTCCAGGTGGAGTCTTGCCACGGGTAGTTGTCGGCGGTGAAGGCTTTTATTTCCCCGGTGTTCGTGTTTTTGTAGTAGAGCGTCAGGCGGTAGAGGCCGGGGTTTTCTTCTTCCGGCGTTCGTGTTTGCTCGGCGATGTTTTTTCCCTCGGCGTACGGGCGGAAGTCGAGGGGGGGGAGGGTACGGTAGGCGTGCCAGGAGAGGAGGAGCATGTAGGTGGCGGAGAGGAGGAGTACGCCGTTTTGTCTTGCCGCGGTGAGGGGGGATGTGTATCGTTTTCTTTTGGCGCGGACGATGATCGCGAGGAGGAGGAGGGCGATGTTTTTCCAGAATGATAGCCAGGGGGTGAGGGGGAGGGCGTCTCCGAAGCATCCGCAGTCGCTGACGGGACGGGCGATGGCCAGGAAGAGGGTGAAGGGGGTGAAGAGGGTCATGAAGAGGAGGGCTACCGCGGAGGCGAGACGGAGGCGGAGGTTTAGCAGGAGGGCCACGCCGGTGATGAATTCGGCGAGGGAGAGTGCGAGGGAGGCGAGGAGGGCGAGGGGGTCGATGCCGTCCAGGCCTGCCGCGTGGAAGTACTCGATGAATTTGTAGGTGGAGCCGAGCGGGTCGATGGCCTTGACGAAGCCGGAGTAGGTGAAGACGGCGCCGAGGAGCAGGCGGGAGGTGTTACGGGTGATGGGCATGGCGTGTTAGTTTTGGGTTTTCTCCCCGTTCTCGAGGAGGCGGACGAGGGCAAAGACGGCGTAGTTGATGATGTCAAGGTAGTTGGCGTCGACGCCTTCGGAGATGATGGTGGAGCCTTCGTTGTCCTCGATTTGCTTGACGCGGTGTATTTTCATGAGGATAAGGTCGGTGTAGGAGGTGACGCGCATTAGTCTCCATGCCTCGTCGTAGTCGTGGTTTTTGTCGAGCATGAGTTGTTTGGCTTTCCGGGCGTGCGCGTGGTATAGTTCCAGGATTTCTTCCGGCGAGAAGTTGACGTCGGGCTTGTTCTGGAGTTGCACGAGTCCCATGATGGCGTAGTTGACGATCCCGATCATCTCCGGGATGATGCCTTCGTTGATTTTCGCGATGCCTTTCTCCTCGATGCAACGGACGCGTAGGGCCTTGATGTATACCTGGTCGGTTATTGACGATGGGCGCATTACGCGCCATGCCGTGCCGTAGTCGTTCATTTTTTTCACGAAAATGTTTTGACAAGTACTGATCACGTGATCATATTGTTGCGTGGTATCTTTCATTTGCTCCCGGGTTTGATGGTGAATACATGAAAAAGGATTTATATTTTTGATGGGTAAAAATAGGGACAATAATTGGATTTTAAGAACCCGTACCTGGAAAAACATGAAAAAGTTTATTGACATAGGAGGAGAGCGCGTTTCTCTTGAAGTGCCGGTCGTCATGGGTATACTGAACGTGACGGGGGATTCCTTTCACGACGGTGGGAAGTATCTCGGCGAGGCCCAGATTATCGCGCGTGTCCACGAGATCGTGGAGCAGGGGGCCGGTATTATCGACGTGGGCGCTTGCTCGACGCGTCCCGGCTCGGTGGCCGTGGGCGAGGACGAGGAGATCGCGCGCGTGGGCTTCGCCGTGGAGCTTGTCCGCAAGTATCACCCGCGCCTGCCGGTCTCCGTCGACACGTTCCGCGCGAACGTTATCACCGAGACTTGCCGCTGCCTCGGTCCGGTGATCGTGAACGATATATCGGGAGGCACGATGGACGCGCGCATGTTCGAGACCGTGGCGCGCTTGAAGTTGCCTTATATCCTCACGCACGTGCAGGGCACGCCGCGGGATATGCAGCGGGAGCCGCGTTACGATGATGTCACGCGGGAGGTGCGCGCGTTCCTGGCAACGCGTGCCGCGCTGCTCGAGGCGACGGCGGGCGTCCAGGTTATCATTGACCCCGGGTTCGGCTTCGGGAAGAGCGTCGCGCACAATTACCGCCTCCTCGCTCACCTCGATCGCTTTCTCGACCTGGGTTACCCGCTCCTCGCGGGGTTGTCGCGCAAGAGCATGGCGTGTAACGTGCTCGACATCGCCCCGCGGGATGCCCTGAATGCCACGACGGCGCTTAACACGATCGCCCTGGGCAAGGGCGCTTCTATCCTCCGCGTGCATGACGTGAAGGAGGCCGTGGAGGCGGTTAAGATCCACCAGATGGTAGTAGATAATGATTAATAAGGAAACAACATGAAGTTTATCGGAGCGCACGTGAGCACGGCCGGGGGCGTGGAGAACGCCCCGCTGAACGCGAGAGAGATCGGGGCAACCGCTTTTGCCCTTTTCACGAAGAACCAGCGGCAATGGTATGCCCCTCCCCTGACGGAACGGCAAGTCTCCCTCTTCAAGGAGCGTTGCGAGGAGAACGGGTACGCGCCGTGCCAGATCTTGCCGCACGATAGTTATCTCATTAACCTGGGGCATCCCTCGGCGGGGGGAATCTGCAAGTCGCGCGATGCCTTCATCGACGAGATGCGCCGCTGCGAGCAGCTGGGGCTGACCCTTCTCAACTTTCACCCGGGAAGCACGCTGGGGGAGATCCCGGTGGAGGAGAGCCTGTCGCGCGTTGCCGCGTCTATTAACATGGCGCTGGAGGAGACGCGGGGCGTGTGTGCCGTCATCGAGAACACGGCCGGGCAGGGCACGAACCTCGGGCACACCTTCGAGCAGATCGCCTGCATCATCGATGGCGTGGAGGACAAGAGCCGCGTCGGGGTCTGCGTGGATACCTGTCACGCCTTCGCCGCGGGATACGACCTCTCTACCCCGGAAGGCTTCGCGGAAACCTTTCGCCGCTTCGACGCCGTCATCGGGCTCAAGTACCTGCGCGGAGTGCACCTGAATGATGCCAGGAAGGAACAGGGGTCTCGCGTCGACCGCCACGAGAGTATCGGTAACGGGACGATCGGGCTGGATCCCTTCGCGTGGATCATGAAGGACGCGCGCTTCGAGAATATCCCGCTCATCCTCGAAACCCCGGACTCCAGCGCGTGGCCGGGTGAGATCCAGTTATTAAAGTCGCTCGCCCTGTAGCCACGGCACGGACGCGACGGAGAAAAAAGAGAAACGGCACACGCGGAATCACGCGAGAGATGATTACCTTTGCTCCCGTAACCGGTAAAACAACAAAAAAACATGAGAAACACGCGATGGATTCATATTCTTTGGGTCAGCCTGCTGACGTGGAATAGCGCGACGGCGCAAAAGGAAATCGACGGGCAGGCGATGAAGTTCGGCCAGCTGCTGGGTATCGTCCAACACTTCCACGTGGATACCGTGAACGTGGAGCGCTTGACGGCCATCGCCATCACCCGGCTGCTCGAGGAACTCGACCCGCATTCCACCTACCTCTCGCGGGAGGAAGTGCAGGAAGCCAACGAACCCCTCGAAGGAGGCTTCTCCGGCATCGGAATACAATTCAATATCTCGAACGACACGCTCGTCGTCGTCGACGTCATACCGGGAGGTCCCTCCGAGCAGGTCGGGCTGCGCGCGGGTGATCGCGTTATCACCGTCGATGGGGAAAACATCGCCGGCACGGGCATCACGAACGCCGGCGTGCGTGCCCGGCTCAAGGGAGAGAAAAATACCCTCGTGAAAGTAGGCGTCAGCCGCGCGCGACAATACATCGAGTTCAACATCAAACGCGGCATGATCCCGATACACAGCATCGACGCCGCTTACATGGTCACGCCCTCCACCGGCTACATCCGCGTGGCCCGCTTCGCCGCCACCACCGCCAACGAATTCGAGCAAGCCGTCGGTCGGCTGCGGGAAGAAGGGATGAAAGACCTCGTCATCGACCTGCAAGACAACCGCGGGGGGTACATGGGCGCTGCCATCGAGATAGCAGATCATCTCCTCGACGCCAGGCGGCTCATCGTCTACACCAGCGGAAGGGACGCCCGCGCGAACGAGTCCTTCTACTCCACCCCCGCCGGGATCTTCCAGGACGGCAGGGTCGTCATCCTCCAGGACGAATCTTCCGCGTCCGCCAGCGAGATCCTCGCCGGGGCCGTCCAGGACTGGGATCGCGGCATCGTCGCGGGACGACGCTCCTTCGGCAAGGGTCTCGTGCAACGTACCTTCGCCCTGCGTGACGGGGCGGTTATCCGCCTCACCGTCGCGCACTACTACACCCCCTCCGGGCGGGATATACAGAAGTCCTACGCGAAAGGCGTCAACCGGTATCGTGCCGAATTACTCGACAGGCTCAGCGGCGGCGAACTCTTCTCCCCCGACAGCATTCACCTCGCCGACACCACCCGCTACTTCACGAAAGAAC
>JAIRKS010000183.1 GCA_031259905.1 Odoribacteraceae bacterium | reverse complement strand
GTATTGATCACGACGAAGAAGGGGAAACGGGACGAGAAGGTGTCGATCAACATGAACGCTTACTACGGGTGGCAAAACCTGACGCGCTTCCCGGCGCTGGCTAATGCGGGGCAGTACATGCGGGGGCTGGTAGAGTCGGCGCAGAACCTCGGCACGGCCGATCCCCGCACGGTGTTGACCCCGGAGGAGTTGGCCAAGTGGGAAGCAGGGAAAGAGGCAGGGTACAAGAGCTATGATTATTACGACATCGTGATGGCTCCCAACGTCCCGCAGTATCACGTCAACGCGAGCGCCACGGGGGGCACGCCGCAATCGAGGTACTACTTCTCCGTGTCGCATGACAGGCAGGACGCCACGATCAAGGAGTATTATTACGGGCGGACGAACCTGCAGGCGAACCTCGAGACAAACATTGCGCGGGGCCTGAGCTTCGGCACGCAGGTGAGCGCCAAGCTGGAGACCACGTTTAATATCGGCGTCCCGGGTGGTGATGATTACTTCAACCCGATGCTCAGCCTTTTTGCGATGTGGCCGACGGAAAGCCCGTACGCAAACGATAACCCGCGGTACGTCAACCAGACGCACAACGTGAACGTGAATCCGGCGACGTACACGAAAGACGTCACGGGATGGGTGGAATTTCTCCGACGAGGGATGAACGTCAACGTGTACGCCAAGTACGAGTTTCCGTTCGGCCTGTCGGCGAAAGGAACGTACTCGTATAATTTCACGAACGACGATTTTGACGGGTTCGAGTACACTTACCCGGCGTACAAGTACAACAAGGAAACCGACACGTACGAGACACAGCCCGGGTGGGGCAATCAAAACCCGTGGAGATACAAGACACAACGGAACGTTGCGTCGCGCTTCATGCAATTCCAGTTGAATTACGACAAGCGATTCGGCGATCACGAGCTTTCGGTGCTCGCCGCCTACGAGCAGTCGGATTACGACAACTCCTTCCTCGCGATGCACTCCGTCCCCTCGAACAACTACATCGAGCTGATGGCCTTCTCGGAAGCCGACGAGTTGAGCGACAGCTGGTCGTACGAGGCGCGCGCCGGGTACATCGGCCGCGTCAACTACAACTACAAGAACCGCTACCTGGTCGAGTTGCTTGGTCGCCGCGACGGATCGTACCTCTACGCGAAGGGGAAACGCTGGGGCTTTTTCCCCGCGTTGTCACTCGGCTGGCGCGTGTCCGACGAGGATTTCTTCGTCCACCTGAAGCCTGTCGTGAACGACTTTAAGCTCCGCGTCTCCCTCGGGCAGACGGGCAACGAGAGCGGCGTCTCGATGTTCGGATACCTCGGCGGGTACAACTACAATAACGGTAGCGCCGTCCTCGACGATAGCTACGTCATCGGTATTCGTCCGCGCGGCCTCCCGGTGACAAACCTGACGTGGGTGACGAACACGAGCGTGGATGTGGGCGTGGATGTGGGCCTGTTCAATAACAAGTTGACCGCTACGATCGACATCTTCCGCAAGTACATCAACGGGTTGCCCGCCGCGCGATACGACGTGGTCGTGCCGAGCGAGGTGGGGTACAGTCTGCCGAACGAGAACCTGAACTCCGACTCGTACCGCGGCGCCGAGGGCGTCATCACCTACAAGGATCGCGCCGGCGAGCTGGGATACTCGCTGAGCGGGAACATCACCTACTCCCGTTATCGTAGGGAGGAAACCTACAAGCCGCGCTTCGGGAACTCGTGGGACGAGTACCGCAACTCCGTCGAACAACGGTGGGGCGGTATGACGTGGGGATACCAGGTCATCGGGCGATTCAAAGACATGGACGAGATCAGGAATTACCCCGTCAATATCGACGGGCAAGGGAATACCACCCTCCTCCCCGGTGACTTTATATACAAAGACGTCAACGGAGACGGGAGAATCACGACGAACCTCGACTACCGCCCCATCGGCTACGCCGAGGGATGGGCGCCGCATCTCTCCTATGGCTTTAACTTCGACTTTAACTGGAGGGGTTTCAACCTCGCGCTCGTTTTCTCTGGCGCCTCGATGATGACCTGGTTTCAGGACTACGAGCTGAAGAATCCTTACCACGCGGGAGGGAACTCCCCGGCGTACCTCCTCACCGACAGGTGGCATCGCGAGGATCCCTACGACCCGGATAGCAAGTGGATTCCGGGCTACTACCCTGCCGTCAGGGCCGGGGGCGCTAATCACTCGAACTACTGGCAAAGCGATTTCTGGGTACACAACGTGACCTACCTCCGCTTGAAGAACATCGAGCTGGGATACACTCTCCCCGATCGCGTCGCCGGGAAGGTAGGGGCCTCGCGCCTTAGGGTGTATGTCAACGCGGCCAATCTCTTCTCGCTCGACAACGTGAGAAGGTACGGCATCGACCCGGAGATCTCCGCGCGTGCCGCCGTCGTCTATCCAACGCAACGGTTGACTCTCGCGGGACTAAACGTTTCATTCTAAAAACAAGACATCATCATGAAAAACATAACTTCCTTGCTCGTCGCCTGTCTATTGCTGACTGCCTGCGGCGACTCCTGGCTCGAAAGAGAACCCAAGAATATTGTCACGGAGGAGCAAGTGTGGAACGATTCCAAGCAGATTCTCTCCCTCCTCGCAAATTACTACGACAGGATGCCTACCTTCGTCGGTCTCTTTAATACCGGCGGAATGACCGACTTCGACGACGCCGTCTGGGCCGGGCACTTCGATAACAACTACCATAACAATCGCGCTACCTACCCCGACGACCTCGGCAGGTACTGGGACTATGCACTGGTGCGGGACATCAATCTGGCACTGGAGAATATCGAGGCGTACAGCAAGCAACTCACCGACACGGAAAAAACGCGATTCATCAACGAGCTGCGATTCATCCGCGTCTACGTCTATTTCGAGCTGGTCAAGCGCATGGGAGGTGTGCCGCTGATCACCACCCAGCTCATCTATAACTTCGACGGCGATCCCACGCCCCTCCAGCAACCGCGGGCAAAGGAGGCAGATATCTACGACTTTATCGCCACCGAAATCGACCAGATCAAGGATAACCTCGGGAACGAGGGAAGTCGCACGCGTGCCAACAAGTACACCGCGCTCGCCCTCAAGAGCCGCGCCATGCTCTACGCCGCCTCCATCGCCAAGTACGGCGTCGCCACTCCCGACGTCACCCTCCCCGGGGGAGAAGTCGGAATCCCGGCAACGCGTGCCAATGAGTACTACCAGGCATCCCTCGCCGCCTCCACCGAGATCATTTCTAACGGCGACTATCGTCTTTACGAGGACAATCCCGACAAGGGGCAGAACTTCTACGACCTCTTCATGAAGAAAACCGGCAACCCGGAAATCATCTTCGCCAAGGATTATTCTGCCTCCAAGGGGAAAAAACACGGCTTTGCGTACGATAACATCATCCGCGTCGCCAGGGAAGACAACCTCTCCTCTTCCAACGCGGTGCCGACGCTCAACCTCGTCGAATGTTTCGATTACCTCGACGGGTCGTCCGGCAAGCTCCGCGACAAGGATGCCGGTGGGCAATATATCGCCTACGAGAGACTCTCCGACATCTTCGCGAACAAGGACGCCCGCCTCCACGGCACGATAGTCTATCCCGGCACCTCCTTCCGCGGTATCGACGCGCAGATACAGGCCGGCGTCGCGATATGGAACGGATCCGGGTACGATTTCCAGGAGAGTAACGATCTCGCCTCCACGTACACCGATGGCGGCGTGTACACCGGCGCCAGCGGCCCGCAGCGCAACGTGCAGGAGGTCGGGAGCACCGGCTTTTACCTCCGTAAGCTCGTCAGTGACGTCTCCATGGCCAGCACCCGCGGTGTCGGCTCCGAAAACTGGTGGCCCTGGTTTCGCCTCGGCGAAATCTACCTCAACGCGGCCGAGGCAGCCTTCGAGCTGAACCTGCCCGCGGCAAGAGACTATATCAATACCCTCAGGGAGAAACACGGCGGGTTCGCGCCGGGAAGCGTCACCACGCTGACCACCGAGATCATACGGAACGAACGACGCGTGGAACTCGCCTTCGAGGATCACCGTTTTTTCGACCTCAAGCGCTGGCGCGTCGCCCACGAGGCGTGGAACGGGCAAACCTCCAGTCCCACCGCGCAGTTGCAAGCACTCTATCCCTACCGCGTTATCGGTGGGCCGGACAACGGGAAGTACATCTTCGAGAGAATCAACATGAATTTTCGGGGACTCGTGCCGCGCTACTTCCAGCGGAAGAATTACTACTCTTCCATCAGCCAAACGGTGATCAACAACAACCCGAAAATCATCCCCAACCCACTCTACTAAAAACACCCGAACATGAAAAAAATATACATCACGATAGCAACGGCACTCCTCCTCGCGGGATGCGCCATCGATAATTACGACGAACCGGGAGCGACCCTCTCCGGGAGAATCCTCTACAACGGGCAGGTCGTGGGTGTCCGTTCGGCAGGTACGCAGCTCGAACTCTGGCAAGACGGCTACCCGTTGCGCTCCAAGATCACGGTATACATCGCGTGG
>JAIRKS010000181.1 GCA_031259905.1 Odoribacteraceae bacterium | reverse complement strand
AGCGCGTCCGTCTCGACATGATCGCCCGCGTCTCCGCCGATCGTGTCCTCCTCGCCCACGACGTGATGCCGCCGCTCGGCCTCCCGGAAATCCACCACGCCACGCGCGTCGGCTTCAACACCACCCAGTACACCGGCACCGGGACAGTGATCTACATCCTCTCGCGAGAGGGAGCTTACCTCTTGAACGAAACCACCTTCACCACGGACGCCACTTTCGAGATCAAGAGCAACGCCTTCATCGTCCCACCGCCCGCCGACGAACACATCATCTACTACCAGGCGCTCGTCGGCACTGGCGACGTCTACGCCTCGAAAGCCATTTTCGTCGTCTCCGACGCCGGCAACGCCTACGCGCAATTCCTCGGCAGCGCCGGCGCCGGGTTTGAAAGCCCGATCAACACCCCCGTCGTGCTGCAAGACCCCGTCTACCGCGTCGCCCCCTTCATCGGCATCAGCATGGCACGCCCGGGCAACGGGAACACCGCCCACTTCTACCACATCGACACCCAACGCTTCCTCGGCTGGAGCTACGGTACCACCGAGGCCGCGCGCAAAGTACTCACCCCCCTCGTCGATCCCCCCGGCGCGCTCTTCAGCTTCCAGACAGGCATGGAACTGCTCCACGTGGAGAGCACCCGCTACTCCGGCGGCCTCGTCTACGCACTCCTCGCCGGCGACGACGGCCGACGCGTCGTCCTCGGCATCAACATGTCCGGGAACGGCTTCGCCCAAGAAGTCAAGTACGAGAACCTCGACGCCCCCGGCCTCGAGCGGGCCACCGCGTACGCCTTCCACTCGCAATACCCCTTCATGTTCTACGCCGTCGATAACAACGTCTACCTGCACAACCTCGGCACGAACACCACCTACCTCCAGGCAGCCGTCGACCTCGCCGCCACGGAAGAAATCACGCTCCTCAAGTTCAACCTCTACAACCGCATCAACCTCGCGACGCTCGCCGATCAATCGGAAGAATTCATGGCACGACAATTCGAACTCATCGTCGGGTCATACGACCGCGCGACGACCGGCGTCAACGGCGGCCGCGTCGGCTTCTACCCCGTCAACGGCGCCACGAACTCCCTCTCCAGGAGAATCGAGTACACCGGATTCGCCCGCGTCGCCGACGTCGTATACCGCGAACGATAACCTTAACACCCCCATCACATGAAAACAACACTCCTTCTATCCCTCGCGACCCTCCTCTCCCTCCCCGCCGCCGTCGCCCGCGACACCTTCACGCTATCCGGCAGGATCAACGGGATGAACAACGGGAAAATATACCTCGACTACATGACCGCCTGGGCACGATACGCCCGCGACAGCGCGATCATCGTCGACGGCCGCTTCTCCTTCCGGGGAGAAATCGACGGAGCCACCACCGCCGCGCTCCACCTCTCCCCGGTCGTCAAGAACAACAACGACCCGAACCTCGCCACCTTCTGGATCGAGGCAACAACGATGCGCGTGGAACTAACCACCGGCGACTTCAAGAACTACCGCCTCGAGGGATCACCCACGGACGACGACGCCCGCGCCCTCGCCGCCCGCGTCGAGCAAGAACCCGCGAACGACAACACGACACGAGCAACCTCGCGCGACATCCCCCTCCGCCACGCCCGCGAACACCCCGACTCTTACCTCTCCGCCTTCCACCTCTTCACGCGGGTCTCCTCCCTCCCACCGGAAGAGGCGCGCGAGATACACGACGCCTTCACCCCCCGCGTGAAAGCGAGCGTGTTCGGCAAGGAAGCCGGCAACGAGATACGGAAGATCGAGAACGGCTCGCCGGGACACGTCGCCGCCCTCTTCAAGAAGGCGGAAGACATCCGCGGCAACCCCTTCGACCTCGCCGCGCTCGTGGGAAAGAAATACATCCTCCTCGACTTCTGGGCGTCATGGTGCGTCCCCTGCCGACAAGGCAACCCGCACCTGAAGCAACTCCACGAGCGCTACCGGGATGATCTCTTCGTCGTCTGCATCTCGGACGACGACAGCGCCCCCGCCAAGTGGCGATCCGCCGTCGAGCAAGACGGGCTGCACGACTTCTACCACCTCCTCCGCGGCTTGAAACGTACTCCTACCGGCTTCAACCGCGACGAGGACATCAACGAGTTATACGGCATCCACGCCCTCCCGACGAAGATTCTCATCGACAAGCAAGGAATCATCATCGGTCGATACGTCGGCGACAGCACCGGCCTCGACGAACAGCTCGCAACCCTCTTCAACAAGTAGGTAACGCCTCCCCCCGGCATCCTATCCCGTGCCCCCTGGCACAGATTTACAAACTTGCAATGCCCCTCTGTCTCGAGACAGAACCACTTGCAATGCCCCTCTGTCTCGAGACAGAGCCGTTTTGCAAACTTGCAATGCCCCTCTGCTTCGAGACAGAACGGCATTGTAAACTTGCAATGCCCCTCTGCTTCGAGACAAAACCGTTTTGCAAACTTGCAATGCCCCTTTGCTTCGAGACAAAACCACTTTGCAAACTTGCAATGCCCCTCTGCTTCGAGACAAAACCGTTTTGCAAACTTGCAATGCCCCTCTGTCTCGAGACAGAGCCGTTTTGCAAACTTGCAATGCCCCTCTGTCTCGAGACAGAACGGCATTGTAAACTTGCAATGCCCCTCTGCTTCGAGACAGAACCGTTTTGCAAACTTGCAATGCCCCTCTGCTTCGAGACAAAACGGCATTGTAAACTTGCAATGCCCCTCTGTCTCGAGACAAAACCGTTTTGCAAACTTGCAATGCCCCTCTGTCTACCGTCGACAAAGCAATGCCGGCAGCCCTTCACGTGGCGCGCGTGAACGACGTGACGACCGGAAAGGTCATATATTCACGGCACGGGGACGAGAATCAAGCTTTTTCGCCTACTTTCGCGACGACCGGAAACGACAAGACATGACTATTATTCCAGATCAAGAGATTTTATCACGCTTTGACGAGAACCCGCGCGACGGGATGAAGCTGCTATTCGATAAATACTACACGTCGCTGGTCGGTTACGCGGGGAAATTCCTCGGCGACCGTTCCCGCGCGGAGGACGTCGTGCAGGAATTCTACATCCGGCTGTGGAACGACGGTTACCTGAAGCGCGCGCCCGTTCGTTTCCTCCCGTCGTACCTGTACGCCGGCGTGCGCAACGCCTGCTGCTCGGCGCGCTCGCGGCGTGATCTCCTGCGCGCCCCCGTCGACATCGCCGGCGTGGAGATACCGGTCGAGGCGTTCATCGAGATCACCGACGAGCGCGTCGAGCGCGTGACGGTAGAGATCGGCCGGCTACCGGAGCGGACGCGCCTCGTCGTGCAGGGAGTCATGCTTCGCGGGCAATCATACAAGGAGGTAGCCGCGGAACTGTCGATCTCGGTCAACACCGTGAAATTCCTCCTGAAAGAAGGCGTCCGCCGCCTGCGCGAGAAGTTCCGCGGCGGGGCACGCGAGATACTTTTCCTCTTCTTCGGTAAAAAACGCGGGTAACACCTACCCGAATTCCCCCGTTTTACAGTCTTCAGTGAAACGGCTATCATGAACATACCTGAAGATATTCTCGACATCATGCTCGACACGTTGTCCGGCGCCGCCGGCGAGGAAGAACACCGTCGCCTGCGCGAGTGGCTCGACGCGTCCGGGAGCCACCGCGCGGGGTGGCAGGAACTATGCGCGCTCTGGTACAGCGGGAGCGTCGGGGCGGGGGAAGCGCCCGGGAAAGCGTGGGAATACATCCTCGCCCGGCACGCCCGCGGGGTAAGGCGGCGGTGGATACTCCGGGGAAGCGTCGTGGCGAGCGTCGCGTTGTTACTCGCCACGTTCCTCCTGCCGCGTGACGTCGCGGAGCGGTCGCCCGACCTTTCCTCGTGGCTCGGCAAGCGCGTGCCGGGACGGGTGGAGCTCGTGCTGGCCGACGGTAGCCGCGTCGCGCTGGATCGTCCCGCCGAGCGGTGGGAGGAGAGCGTGCGCGTGGCGAACGACTCCGCGGGCGTCCGTTACCTGGCGAGCGACGAGGCGGAAACCGGGGAACGCTCCCCGGCGTTGCACACGCTGATCGTCCCGCGCGGCGGCGAGTACCGGGCGACGCTGTCCGACGGCACTGTCGTGGAGTTGAATTCCGGGACGACGCTCCGCTTTCCCGCTCGCTTCGGCGGCGAGACGCGGGAGGCGTGGCTGTCCGGGGAGGCGTACTTCCGCGTGAACGGCGGGGGGAAGCCCTTCACGGTGCACGCGAACCGCGTGACGGTGACGGTCACCGGCACGGGATTTAACGTGGCAGCCTACCCCGACGACCGCGCGACCGGCGTGGCGCTCGCGACGGGAAGCGTGGAGGTGCGCGTCGGCGATCGCGTCGAGCGGCTCTCGCCGGGGTATCGCGTGGAGGTCGATAACGAGACGCTCGAGACGCGGGTGGAGAAGGTGGACGTCGCCGCGATTGCCGCGTGGAAGGATGGCGTGCTCCGCTTCGACGATATCCCGCTGGAGGAGCTGATGAGGAGGCTGGAACGATGGTATGACGTCCCCTTCGACTTCCGCGGCGAGCGGCTGGAGCGTTCACTCTTCTCCGGCGGCTTCCGTCGCTACGAGCCGCTGGAGCGCGTGCTGCACGTGCTGGGCGAGGTGAACGACGCGGTCTTCCGCGTCGAGAACGACACGATAGTTATTAGTAATAAATAGAAAGGCGGGGGTGTTACCAGCACCTCCCGCCGACCTCCCCGCGAGGGGAGGGACATGTTTAACCGTAAACACGAAAGTATGAAAAAAAAACCAAGGAACGGGCCGGGATGCCGGCGAGACCTGAAAAAACTTGTCATCATGATGAAATTGACATGCCTGTTGACCTGCTGCCTGGTGCAGGCCGTCGCGAGCGACGCGCAGTCGCGGCGAAAAGTGACGATGCACCTGGAGCGGGCTACCATCAAGGAGGTGCTGGCCGAGTATCAACGCCAGACGGGGACGATCGTCGTCTACAGTAGTGATAAACTCGAAACCTCCCGCGAGGTGCGCGCCCGCTTCAAGGCGGTCGACGAGGAGGTGTTCTTCGACGCCGTGCTGGCGGGAAGCAACATGTCCTACAAGATCCAGGACGATTATATCCTGATCGTGCCCGCGCCGGCGACGCCACAAGAACAGGAGGTGGCCCGCGGGAGAGTAACAAACGCCGCCGGCGAACCGCTGGCAGGCGTCACGATCCGCGTCAAGGGCACCGACCGCGGGGGAATCACCGACAAGGACGGGCTGTTCCGCGTCGCGTTGCCCCCCGGCGAGGCGCGCGCGCTGCAGTTCTCGTTCGTGGGGATGAAGCCGGTGGAAGTCGCGTACCGGGGACAGGAGGAGATCCTCGTCACGCTGGAAGATGCCGAGGTAGAGATCGAGGAGGTCGTCGTCACGGGCGTCTTCACGCGGCGGGCAAACTCGTATACCGGCGCTATCGCGAGCGTGAAAGGAGATGAACTGCGACGCGTCGGG
>JAIRKS010000180.1 GCA_031259905.1 Odoribacteraceae bacterium | reverse complement strand
GGTTTTGTCTCGAAGCAGAGGGGCATTGCAAGTTTGCAAAGTGGTTTTGTCTCGAAGCAGAGGGGCATTGCAAGTTTGCAAAACGGTTTTGTCTCGAAGCAAAGGGGCATTGCAAGTTTACAATGCCTCTCTGTCTCGAAGCAGAGGGGCATTGCAAGTTTGCAAAACGGTTTTGCGTTGACGCAGAGGGGCATTGCAAGCACCGACCTGCCGCGGGAGAAATACCAGCAACTCGTCGAACTGCTCGACTTTATCCGGAAAAGCGAGTACACCGGGCAGATCCGCGAGCAGGACGCCCCGCGAGACAGCCTCGTGGGAACATGTTCCGGGGCGGCGGCAACATGCCCGCGGCCGGGACGCGAGCTATTCGAGGATACCGGGTCTTTCCGGGTAAAAAAAAACGGGCGCTCCCGCGAGAGCGCCCGTTACGATTTCGTTACCCGTTTACCACGAGGTGGGTTCGAGCTTGAGCCATAGCGTGGGATCGTCGATGCCACGGAAGTAGAAGGCCGTGCCGGACGGGATGATGGTCATGCCGGTGGACGAGGTGAAGAACCCGCGGAACGCCGTGTAGGGCGCGGTCGCGGTGAAGGCGCTGTACTGTGCCGAGACCATGCCGGAGTAGCTGTTGCCCGACACGGTGCCGATCACGTCGTGAAGGGAGTTACCACCGTCGGGCGTGGTGAACCCGTTCGACGAGTTCCAGTAGTAGTACTTGTTGGTGGTGCCTTCCACCGCGTGGATGATGAAGCTGTACTTGTAGGAGCTTCTCGGCGCCTCGACGCGGAAGTTTCGCAGCGTCATCGCGGGGGTGAGCGTCGGGAAGATGTCCGCCAGCTCGTCCCACGCGGTTTGCAGTGTCGGGGACATGCCGGTGACGCGATAGCGGGAGCCGGTGCCGTTGTAGTTTTTCAAGTTCATGAAGGCACTGACGGCGTCAAGGGCGGGATCGGGCGCGATGTCGCAGACGAGGGGGCGTTGCCCGATGGTAATTGTCGCGGTGAGTAGCCCGTTGGTGGAGGTAGCGGTAACGGATCCGGGACGCGATGTTTCCATTGCCTCGGTCGTGGCCTCCACGACCATGTAGAGCGTGTCTCCCGTGATAGAGGCGGAGATCCAGTCGTTGTTCGACACGCAGGTGATCGGCAGGATGCAGTCGTAGTATACCTTGATGATGACGTTCCCGTCGTTGTCGAGCATGGGGACGGGCGTCGCGAACTCGAGGTTCGGGGCGCGTTGCGTGACGGGGATGACGCGTGTCCTGTCGCCGGAGCGGATGGTGACGTTGGCCGTTCGCTCGGGGTTCTCGTTCAGTTCCGTGGTGACGGTGATCACCTCCCCGTCGACGGAGACGCGGCACCAGGGTTGGTCGCTCGCGACGGTGAAGTGGACGGGCGTTTTGAAGGTGATCGCGTCGTTACCGCCTTTCGCGGAGAAGGCGATGGAGGTGGCGTCGAGCGAGACCAGGACGGGGGCTTGCGTGACGGGGATGTAGGCGCGGCGCTCGCCGGCGGAGAGGGTGACGAGGGCGGTGCGCTCGAGAATGCTGGGGGTGGTGTCGACGGTGACGGTGATGGTTTTCCCGGCGACGGAGGTGCGGCACCAGGGTTGGTCGACGGTGACGGTGACGGTCTCGTCGGTAGCGAGGACGATGGATCCGGTGCCGCCCGTGGCGGGGAAGCTGGCGACGTTGGCGCTCTCGACGGGGAGGATCGCTTCGTCGTATGATCCGCTGTTGTTTTCTGTCCCGCACGCCGCCAGGAGGGCGACGATGGGGACGAGGTATAGTGCTTTTTTCATGGGGTTATTTTTTTAGTCGTCAACTTTGGTGAAGGTGAAGTTGTAGAAGCGGTAGTTGGTGGTGCCGTAGTTGCCGGTTGTCCCGACGTAGTTACCGCTCGTGACGTTGGGGACCGTCGTGTCCGTGGTGGCGGCGGTAGTCGTGTTTGGCTGGTACACCCTGAAGAGGAAGCCGTATATCCCGACGGCGGTTGCTCGCCCGTCGTTCTCGAGGGAGATTTTCCTGACGCCGTCCTCGTCGTGATTCCACACGCCTTTCAGCCCGTATGACCCGGCGGCGGGGTAGCTGGAGTTGGAGGTGTAGCTGTAGAGGGCGCAGCGGAGGTGGTTGCCTGCCTCGGTGACAAGGAGGATCTGGTTCGGGATGTTGATGGTTCCCTTGATGGCGTTAAACGTTACCTCGAAGTTCAGGATTGGGAAGAGCGTCGGGAAGGTGAGCGAGTAACTGACGTTCTTTTTCTTGAGGATGAATTCGACGGTGTCGGTGTAGACGAAGGTGTCGGTGTACCCGAGGCATCGCACGTGCCAGCGTCCGAGGAATTCCTCGTATTTCAGCTCGTAGTCCTCCGGGAAGAACTGTACGGCCTCGACGTTCGTGCCGGGGTCCGTGCAGACGTATTTTTCCTCGTCGTTATTCCAGTTGAAGTTCTCGATGGTCGTGTTTTTTCCCGGTATCTCGAAAGGTTTGTGAAGCCGGACGCCGTTACCGGTGATCAGGTAGGGGACTTTCGTGGTGACTTCCGCCCCGTCGTCGCCGGTGTAGGTGAAGTTAAACGTTCTGTCGACGATGGTCGTGGTCGCCCACATTTGCCCGTTGACGTGGAAGGCGAACATGCTGTACGTGGAGAGGATGTCGACCTCTGCTTCGACGGCGGCGACGTAGGCGGGGAAGTTAAAGTCGGCCGCGCACCTGCGCATGACGAAGCGTTGTTTCCATTTTTTGCCGGTGAACTCGACGCGGTCGTTGGTGATTTCCGTGAGGACGAACTCGTAGTCCCCGGCGAGGCCGTCGACGTCGCTCGATCCTACCGGTTCGCTGAAGAAGTGCATCACCTTGTTATAAGTATTGAAGGTAAGCACGACGGATTGATCGACAATGATGTCGTATTCCGACGTAGCGATTTCCCCGGCGGGGAGATGCGTTTCTTGTTCGCAGGCGACGCCGGTGACCCCGTCGGCGCGGAAGGTGATGTGCATGGCGTACCCGCCGAGAGCGGCGCTCTTGTCGGGATAGTAGTCCGCGAGCCAGCCGTTGGTGGCGGAGGAGAGGAGTGTTCTCAGCTCCTTTTGTTTCTCGGCGACGCGTTCCGCGGCGGAGCGGTCGAAGACGTCCTCGATGGTCGGCACGCAGCGCGCGAACAGGAGCGGGAGAACGATCAAGGCGATGTATATTCGATGTGTCATGGCAGTTTATTTTAAAAGTTCTTCGATTTGTAAATCTCCCAGTTCCCCGAAACGCCGTTGGACGACGCCGCGGAGGAGGTCGATGTCCAGCGCCCAAACATCCTTGAGGTAAGTCTTGACGATGTCGAGCTTGGCGCGCAGGGCGGCGGTGCCTGTTTCCCCGGCGAGGGCTTCCTGTTCTTCCCACCACCCGTCGGGCTTGACGATGTAGAAGGCGATGATCTCGACGAAGTCCTCGTGCGGTTCGGCGCGGGCGTAGCGACTGATAAACCCTTTCTGGAGGGCGATCTCGAGGGTGTTACCGGAGGAGGTCCACTCGTCGCCCACGTAGTCTGTCGGGGTGATAAGCTTGAAGGAGGTGGAGATGTCCTTCTTCTGGTGAAGGATGTGAGAGAACTCGTGGAACATGGTCTTGAGGTAGTATTCGCTGAGCACGTCCTGGTTGACGCGTGCCGCCGTGAGATCGTTCACGAGGTAGAGGGTGATTTTCATGCCGCTCTCGGCAGTACCCTTGACGACGACAGTCGTGGTGTAAGCGCCCGAGCCGATGGCCTGGATGACGCGTTGCGAGTAAGTGCGTATGAACTCCGTCCCCATGACCTCGGAGTACGATTCGTAGAACATGTGCTTGAGGATCTTGGCCACGGCGAGGGCCTTCTCCGGTATGGCCGGCGCTAACTCGTAGCCCCTGTCGGTCTCGATATCGTTGAGCTTGTAGTAGAACTGTATGTTGTAGGGGTAGGTATAGTTCTCGAGCAGCCACTGTTCGACAGCGCTGGGAGTTGTCTCGGAGTCCACGAAGATGCTCTCTGAACGGGGGCCTTTCTCTTCGCACGCCCCGGCGAGCATCATGAAAGCTATGCAGTAAAGTATTCTTTTCATCTCTATTCGTTTTTATAGTTACTAATTCCTGGGGTTGGGCATCATCCCGGCCTTAATCACGGGGTCGGGCAGTTGCACGGCGCGCCGCGGGTCGTTGACCGGCAGGGAATCGAGGAGAGTGATGCTGTTATTCGCGTCCAGTTCGCGGCGATAGATGACGATGCCGAAGCGCTTGATGTCGTACCAGCGCAACCCGTCGAAGATGGTTTCGATGCGGCGGAAGTGGAGGAGGCAGTGCAGGAAATTCTCCTGCTCGTCGGAGACGATCGGCGTCTCGGGATTGAGGCGCTTCTTCACGGTGGGCACTTCCCAGGTATAATAATGCGGGTCGTCGGGCCTGTCGGGATCCGGCACGGGATCGGAGTAGAAGATATTGATCAACTCTCGCGTCAGGGTGACGGTGGAAGATGTGTGGTTGGACATCCAGAGGGCGAGGTCGGCGACGGCCTTGTCGTACTCCTCTCGCATGATATAAGCCTCGGCACGGCAGAGGAGGACTTCGTCGGTAGTGAAGGCGACCTGCACGGTGCGCGTGTAGCCGATCGCGGCGACGCGATCCGTGTACTCGAACAGGCTCGGGTGCTTGGCCACGCAGCAGTATCCGCCGTAATTGGTGTACGCGGATGTCCTGTGGTGGAAAAGATCGCTACGGTACGTTCCCCACGGGCCGTTGCTACGCGTGACCTCCGACGAGGAGAGGTATTGCGAGTACATGTACTTCTTCCCGCTGGACGTGTTGCGGAAGATAGATCCGGCGTAGCAATAGACGGGGATGAGGAGCAGGTTTGCCTCGTGCTTCGGCAGGATATACTCGTTAGAGATGAGGGAATAGTCTCCGGCGAGCGGCACGAAGTCGATGACCCTGCGCAGGACGTTGACGGGAGTGTTGCCGAGTACCTCGTTGGCGTGCGCGATGACCTTGTCGTACTTCCCGTAATAGAGATAGAAGCGCGCGGCGAAGGCGTTGGCCGCTTTCCGGTTGAAGTGATACTTGGGCATCGTGTAGATGTCGTCGTCGATGAGCGGCAACCCTTCCTCGAGATCTTTTTCAATTTTGCGATAGACCTCCGCGACAGACTCCCGCTCGTAGTACGGCGCGACGGTGGTTTCCGGATCGGTGGCGTACGGGACGCCGGGATCCGTCTCCCCGTGGAGACTCGAGTAGTGGAGGGCGAAAATGTTGATGAGGCGGAAGTGGTGGTAAGCCCTTATCAGCAGGGCTTCCCCGCGTTGCGGGTTCAACCGCGCGGGATTTCCCTGTTCCTCGATGGCTTGCAGGGCGTGGTTGGCGACGGCGATAGCGCCGTAGCACCCGTCCCAGACGGCTTTTGGCGAATCGTTGCCGGTCTCGAGCATGTCGGCCCAGGCGAACTGTTCGTCCTGCAGCCGGTTGTAGGCATTTCCGAGCGTTCCTCGGCTGTCGACATTGTCGGACATCATCTCGGTGAGGACGATTCCGGGGTGTTCGTCGTACCCGGAGACGAGCAGGCTCGTGATTTTCTCGTCGGTGTTGACCTCGGTACGGTTATCCGGCAGGGTATCGAGAAAGCGGTCGCAGGAGGCGGATAATCCCGCGCACATCAACGCGACCGATATCGTCAGGTATTTATTTTTCATGATTCTTCGTTTTTAGATTCCAAGTCGTAACGTGAGCGTGAATTGTTTGGATAGCGGTGCCGATACCCCCCCGGCGTGGAAGAACTCGGGGTCGTGCCCGTTAAGCTTCGAGTCGGCGTAGAGCAGGAAAAGATTCGTTCCCTGCAGCTTCATGGAGGCGTTCTTGATCCCTGCACGGGAGAGCAACCTCTTGGGCATATCGTAGGAGAGGGAGATCTCTTTCATCCGGACAAATCCCCCGTCGGCGATCCGCTCGTCGGAATAATTATAGGCGTTATACCCGTAGGAGACGTTGGTGATCTTTGAATTCCCGGTGTATTGTCGTCTGCTGATGATCACGGGAATGTTCGTGCGCTCCTCGTCTCCCGCCAACACCCAGCGGTTTTTGAACTCCTTCGGCATCGCGTCGATATCGGAATAGACGGCCTTGAAGACGCGGTCGAGGCGCACCTTATTGCCAAAAGAATAAGTGATGAAGACATTCAACCGGAGCGTCTTGTAGGTAAAGATATTTCCGAGGCTTCCGAAAACGGTTGGTTCGGCCGGCCCCTCGTACTTCAGGAAGTCCAACTTCTCGCGTTCCTGGAAATAGATCCCGCTGATGGAGACGTTACCGTCCTGATCGAGGAACGTGGGCATGCCTTCATTGTTAAGCCCCCTGAAAGGGATCGAGAAGAGCGCCCGGTGCGGGTAGCCGACCTTTCCGAAGCCGGTGCCGGCGACGAAATCAAACACCCGCTTGAGGGAATGCAGGGTAGTAATCTCGGCGTGAGTATAGGAGAAGATAAAATCGGTATTCCACGAGAAGCCGGGTTGCTTGATGTT
>JAIRKS010000190.1 GCA_031259905.1 Odoribacteraceae bacterium | reverse complement strand
ACCTGCAAGCCCCTCACACGTAAAAATCCTTAAATCTTCAACCTGCTTCATGTTAGCTGTTTTATGATGTTGATTGCTCATGTATCGTGTTCTTTTGGTACATTATGTTTCGTGATTTTTATCTCACGGGGCGAATGTAGCGACTTTTTTCTTACCAAAAAATAATTCCCCCTCGTTTTCTGATTATTTTTTTTCGCGTACCCTTTAATCCCGGGTTCGCGTACCCGTGACGATTCGTTTGCTAACCCTCGCGGGTAATAGAGTAAAGCCGCGCCGGTGCCGTGAAAGCCGGGGCGACTTTTCCCGGCAAATAAAAAATTATTACCTTGCGGCAGTTTAAACGGGTTACCGGAACAGGGATGGCGACATCCCGTCTCTCGTTGAAAGGATCTTGGTTTTTAAGTTTTGTAACATGAAAGTTGACGAATTATTACAGTACGACAGGGAGCACGTGTGGCATCCCTACGCTTCGATGACAAACCCGCTGCCGGTCTACCCGGTCAAGCGGGCGGAAGGGGTGTATATCGAGTTGGAAGACGGGCGACGTTTGATTGATGGCATGTCCTCGTGGTGGAGCGTGATCCACGGGTACAATCACCCCGCGCTGAACGCCGCGGTGGAGAAGCAGTTGAAGGAGATGTCCCACGTGATGTTCGGCGGTCTCACGCACGCGCCGGCCGTGGAGCTTGCCTCGCGACTGTTGTCGATCGCCCCGTCGGGATTAGACAACGTGTTTTTTTCCGATTCGGGTTCGGTAGCCGTGGAGGTGGGCATGAAGATGGCCTTGCAATACTGGTACGCGCGGGGGAGGGAGGAGAAGCGGTATTTCGTGACGCCTCGCTGCGGGTATCACGGGGACACGTGGAACGCGATGTCGGTGTGTGACCCGGTGACGGGTATGCACTCGATCTTCCGGGGGACGTTGCCCTTGCACTATTTCGTCCCGTCGCCGTCTCCGTCCTTCGGTAAGCCTTGCGGGCAGGAGGACATCGCGGCGTTCCAGGAGTGCCTGCGCAATAATCACACGCGGGTGGCGGCGGTGATCCTCGAGCCGATCGTGCAGGGCGCCGGCGGGATGCGCTTTTACTCGGCGGAATACCTGCGCAAGGTGCACGAGCTTTGTTACATGTACGATATTCTGTTGATATGCGACGAGATCGCCACGGGCTTCTGGCGTACCGGCAAGAGGTGGGCGTGCGACCACGCGGGGATCTCCCCGGACATCATGTGCGTGGGTAAGGCACTCACGGGCGGTTACATGGGGTTTGCCGCGACGCTCGCCACCGCTAACGTGGCCCGCGTGATCTCCTCGCGTTCCCCCGGGGTGTTCATGCACGGGCCGACGTTCACGGGTAACCCGCTGGCGTGTGCCGTGGCGAGGGCCTCGCTGGACGTGCTGGAGGAGTATCGTACCGTCGAGGAGCGGGTGAAGCAGATCGAGACGCTACTACGCGAGGGGCTTTCCCCGACGGCATCCCTCGGTCAGGTGGCGGACGCGCGGGTGCTGGGCGCGATCGGCGTGGTCGAGATGAAGAAGCCGGTGGACGTGGCCGCGGTACAGGCCGATCTCGTGGAGATGGGGGTATGGGCGCGTCCCTTCGGTAACCTGATTTACGTGATGCCTCCTTATATTATTACGCCGGAGGAGCTGCACGTGTTGACAACCGCTATCACGCGGGTAATCTTGAAGTATGAATAGAGAACGGTACGGTGACAAGTTGACGACAATCAAGGAGGCAGGAAATTACCGGAATCTCCTCGAGATGCAGCTGAACGGTTTCCTGGTGCATCACGACGGGCGGGAGATGCTGAATCTTTCCTCGAACGATTACCTCGGCCTCGCTTCCAATCCCGCGCTGCGCGAGGAGTTCAAGCGGGAGACGGACGTGCAGGCGCTGGGGTACAGCGCGGCCTCTTCCCGCCTGTTGTCGGGGAATCACGAGTATTACACCCTGCTGGAGGAAGACCTGCGCGAGATGTACGGCAAGGAGGCCGCGCTGGTCTTCGGCTCCGGATACCATGCCAACATCGGGATACTGCCGGCGCTGACCGGTAAACGCGACCTGATCGTCTCGGACAAGCTGGTGCACGCCAGTATCATTGACGGTGCGCGATTGTCCAGGGCCGCGATGGAGCGCTATCGTCACCTCGATTACGATCACCTGCGGGAGATCCTTTCCAGGCAGCGGGAGATGTACGAGAATGTATTTATCGTGACGGAGTCGGTGTTCAGCATGGACGGCGACGTGGCGAACCTGCAAGAGTTGTGCGACATCAAGCGGGAGTACGACGCCTTCCTGTACGTTGACGAGGCACACGCCGTGGGTACGCGCGGGACGAACGGCCTGGGATGTTGCGAGGAACAGGGGTGCATCGCTGACGTCGATTTCATCGTCGGCACGTTCGGGAAGGCCCTCGCCTCCATCGGGGCGTTCCTGGCGTGCGACGGGCTGTTCAAGGAATACCTGGTCAACACCCAGCGGAGCTTGATCTTCTCCACGGCATTACCGCCGCTCAACGTGGCGTGGACGCGTTTCGTGTTGCGCCGCGTGCCCGCGCTATTCGCCGATCGCCTGCGGCTTGCTGCCGTCGCCGGTCGCCTGCGGGACGTGCTCGCGGGTCAAGGCTTCGAGACGCGAGGGGAGTCGCACGTCGTCCCCTGCCCGTGCGGGAGCAACGAGAACAGTACCTACCTGGCGCGGCAATTCCGTGACAACGGTTTCTTCGTGCTGCCGGTACGCTACCCGACAGTGCCGAAGAACGAGGCGCGCCTTCGCTTCTCGCTCAACGCGGCGATCCCCGACGAGGATTACGAGTGCCTGTTTGAATTCATAGAAGTAAGTTGTTGACATGCGCGCGGTCTGGTTAATCAAGGATGGCGGTCGTCGCCTCACCCTCTTCTTCGGCGGGTGGGGACTGGACGAACGTTCCGTGGGCCACCTGACGAGCAGCGGGAAGGTGCTGATGTACCACGACTACCGCGACGTCGAGACGGGTGACGCGCCCGACGTCACGGGATACGACGTCGTGGACGTCGTGGCGTGGTCGATGGGCGTGTGGGCGGCGTCGGTGTCGCTCGCTCGCTGGGGGATCACCCCGCGCCGGGCCGTGGCCTTGAACGGCACGGAACGTCCCGTGGACGATCTCCTCGGTATACCGCCGGCGATCTACGCGCTCACCGAACGGGGGATGAACGAGCGCGGGTGGGAGAAGTTCATCACCCGCTCGCTCGCCGACGACGAGGAACGGGCGCTGTTTCGCGCGCGGTGCCTGCCGCGTCGCGGCCTGGAAGAGCGGGTAGAGGAGTTGCGTCGCGTCCGCGAGCAGTCGGCGCGCGCGTGTCCCGTGATGCCGTGGCACCGGGCCTTCATCTCGTGCAAGGACGTCATCTTCCCGGTCGAGAACCAGCGGAACTGGTGGCAGGGCAGGACAGAGATCACCGGTCTCGCCGGCGGGCACTATCCCTTTTTTCGTTTCACTTCCTGGGAATCAATCATAGAATATGGAAATAGATAAAGAAGAGATCAAACAACGCTTCAAGCGAAGCGAGACGACCTACGACGACAATGCCATCGTCCAACGGCGGGCAACGGCTAAACTCGCGCGTATGCTGTCCGCGAGTTTAAATTACGTGCCGGGGCGCGTGCTGGAGATCGGCTGCGGGACGGGCTTCCTGACGGATGAGCTGCGCGCGATGTTCCCGGTCGAGGTGCTATACCTGAACGACCTCGTCGACGAGATCTGCCTGAAGACCGCCGCGCGTCACGGCATCCCCCCCGCGCGTTGCCTGCCGGGGGACATCGAGAGCCTCCCGTTGCCCTCGTTCGACCTGATCATCTCGGCCTCCACGTTCCAGTGGCTGGACGACCCCGGCGCCGCGTTCGAGAAGCTGGCGCGCGTGTTGAAGAGGGGAAAACTCATGCTCTTTAGTACCTTCGGGAAATACAACCTCCGGGAGATACGCCTCACCACCGGCGGCGGGTTGAACTACCGCTCGCAGGACGAGTTGATCGACCTCCTCTCCCCGTGGTTCAAGGTCACGGAGATCCTCGAGGAGTTCCGGCTGGTCGAGTTCCCCGGACCGTTGGCGATCCTCCAGCACCTGAAGCGCGCGGGGACGAACGTCTCCGGCGACCGGTCGATCTGGACGAAAAAGCGCGTCAACGACTTCATCGCCGACTACAACAGCCGCTTCGCCCTGGACGGGAAAGTGACGCTGACCTATCACCCGTTGTACCTCGTCTGCAAGAAAAAATGAGCGTCTACTTCGTGAGCGGCATCGACACGGGCACCGGGAAAACGGTCGTGACGGGATTACTCGCCCGTGCCCTGGCGCGTCGCGGCGCGCGGGTCATCACGCAGAAATTCATCCAGACGGGATGCACCGGGATCTCGGAAGACATCCTCGCGCACCGGGAGATCACGGGCACGGGCGTGCTGGAAGAGGACAGGCAGGGGACGACCTGCCCGTACGTCCTGACCTACCCCGCCTCCCCGTGCCTCGCGGCGAGGATCGACGGCGTCTCCATCGACCTGGCGCGGATCGACGAGGCCACGCGCCGCCTCGAACGACATCACGACGTGGTGTTGATCGAGGGCGCCGGCGGGCTATACGTGCCGGTCACGCGCCGTTACTTCACCATCGACTACATCCGCGACAGGGGATACCCGCTGATCCTCGTCACCTCGACCCGCCTGGGGAGCGTCAACCACACGCTGCTCGCCCTCGAAGCCTGTCTCCGCGAGGGGATACGCGTGGAGTGCCTGGCGTGCAACCGTTACCCGGATGCCGGCGAGCCGATCGCCCCCGACTCGATCGCCTTCTTCAAGGAATACCTCTCCGCGCGTCTCCCCTCCTGCGAGTGGATCGAGGTGCCGGTCGTGGAGGGCAACCGTTACCCCGACCTTCCCGTCGAGCGACTCCTGGAACAGCCATGAGACGCCTGGAACTCCTCGCCCCGGCAAGAGACGAGGCAGCCGCACGCGCCGCCATCCTGAACGGGGCCGACGCGGTGTACATCGGCGCTCCCGCTTTCGGGGCGAGAAAGGCGGCCGGCAACTCCCTGGAAACTATCGAACGCGTCGTGACGCTCGCCCATCGCTACCGTGCCCGCGTCTTCGCGACCCTCAACACCGTGCTCCGTGACGACGAGTTGATGGAGGCGAGCCGCCTCGCCCGCTCGTTATATAACGCCGGCGTTGACGCGCTCGTCGTGCAGGACATGGCGTTCCTGCAACTCGACCTCCCGCCGGTCGCCCTGCACGCCAGCACGCAGATGCACAACCATGACGTGGAGCGCGTCAAGTTCCTCGACCGGCTGGGCTTCCAGCGCGTCGTCCTGGCGCGGGAACTCTCCCTGGAGCAGGTGCGGGCGATCCGCCGCGAGGTGTCGCTGGAGCTGGAATACTTCGTGCACGGCGCGCTATGCGTCAGCCTCAGCGGGCAGTGTTACATCTCCAGCTACCTCACCGGGCGCTCGGCCAACCGGGGGGAGTGCGCCCAGCTTTGCCGCGCGCGCTGGAGCGTGGCGGACAGCGCGGGGAAGGTCATCGCGCGGGACAAGTACCTGCTCTCGCTCAAGGATCTCAACCTCTCCGGTAGCCTCCCGGAGCTTGTCGCGGCGGGGATCGACTCGTTCAAGATCGAGGGCCGGCTGAAAGACGCGTCCTACGTGGCCAACGTCACGCGGCACTATTCCTCGCTGCTGGACGATTGCATTGATCACGGCGAGGGCCTCGCCCGCGCCTCGTTCGGCGTCGTCACCTCGTCCTTCGAGGCCGATCCCGCGCGGAGTTTCAACCGGGGCTTCACCGGCTATTTCCTCCACGGGCGGGCGCGGGGGATGGTCAACGAGGATACCCCGAAGTCGACCGGGAAACGCGTGGCGAAGGTGCTGGGGGGGAAAGGGAATTGCCTGACGGTGGAGGCCATCGAGCCGTTGCACAACGCGGACGGGTTGTGCTTTATCTCCGGCGGGGAGCTGCAGGGGTGTCACGTGAACCGCGTGGAGGGAGACCGGGTGTATTGCAACGAGCGGGTGGAGGCGCCGCCGGGGACGTGGTTGTACAGGAATCGTGATCACGCGTTCGAGGCTCTCCTCGCGAGGCGGGAGAGCACGCGGGAGGTGCGCGTCGAGATGGATATTCACGCGAGCGACCGGCGGTTGCTGTTTTCCGCGCTCGACGAGGACGGCACGCGCGCCGCCGTGCTCTCCGACGAGCGTTTCGAGCCGGCGGCGCGCCCGGACTTGCCGGGGCAGGTCTGCCGGCAGGCGGGGAAGTGCGGCGGCACGGGGTTTCGTGGCGACCGGGTGACGTATCACGGCGATCCGCTGTTTGTCCCGCTTTCCGTCGTGAACCGTTATCGCCGGCTTCTTCTCCAGGCGCTGGAGGGGGAGCGGGAGCGGGCGTTCGCGCGCTGGACGCGTCGCCCCTCGTCTCCCGGCGCGCTTTTCCCCGGTCCGGTCGACTGGCGCTTGAATATTACGAACGCGCTCGCGATGCAGTTTTATCGCGATCACGGCGTGGCGTCTCCCCCTGCCGGTTTCGAGGCCGGCGGCGACCGGGGCGGGAAGGCGGTGATGCGTTGTCGTTATTGTATTCTTTTCGAGCGGGGCGCGTGCTTGAGGAGGGGAGGGGGGCGCGACCTGGTGTTGCCGTTGTATCTTTATAATTCTCTCGGTCGCTTTCGCCTGGAGTTTGATTGCGCGGGGTGTTTCATGCTGGTGATCGCTCCCGGCGGCGCGGGGAGGGACGAGGCTGTACCAAAATAAAAAGCATAAGCTCTCGATAATTGAATGTTTGGAGTTGCTCCCTGACAGGGGTACGAATGTAAAGAGGGTGCAATCACGTCGTGATACACCCTCGTTCTCGTCGGGGCGACAGGATTCGAACCTGCGACCCTCTGCTCCCAAAGCAGATGCGCTACCGGGCTGCGCTACGCCCCGAGAATCGCGATCGCGAAAGTAAAACCATTTCACTGAACTCGCAACTTTACCCGCGGGAATCGCGGGGGGATCGCTTCTGATTTTCCCTGTTCGGCTCCCCGCCGCGTGTTTTTTCTCTTGCGACGGGGATCGCCTTGCCGAAGCACGTTCGCTGGATTCACGGGGGGCATACTCGTAACTTTAAGTACGGTGCCCGTAACTTTAAGTACGGTGCCCGGAACTTTTAGTACCATGCCCGGAACTTTTAGTACCATACCCGTAACTTTAAGTACGAT
>JAIRKS010000076.1 GCA_031259905.1 Odoribacteraceae bacterium | reverse complement strand
CGTCGGGTGTTCCCGACGGAAGGTTTATTAACATAGGTATACTTTCGGGAATTCCCGACGAAAGGGTTATTAACGTGGGTATACTTTCGGGAATTCCCGACGAAAGGGTTATTAACATGGGTATACTTTCGGGAATTCCCGACGAAAGGGTTATTAACGTATGTATACTTGCGGAAATTCCCGACGAAAGGTTTCTTAACACGAGTATACTTTCGGGAACGCCCGGCGGGGATCAGTTGAGTTGTCTGGAGACCGTCGGGTGTTCCCGACGGAGCCAGTTCAGTTGTAGGGAGAGGGGCTGCCTCGTTTCGAGACAGCCTCCCTCTTTTTTGTTCACGCCGCTGTCATTGCGCACTCCCTCCCCGCGGACAAATGCTCCGGCCACGGGGGGAAGCACTCCACCCACGGGAGGGGTTATACAGGTTCTGTACAAGAAAAGCGTTGTTTCTGAGTGACTTTTTCTGTTCCTCGATGGTGAGCGTGTCGCCGGGGGTGGGAAAGATGTCATAGTGGGAGAAGAACCGGTTGCCCGTGGTGGCTACCTGTACGTTGTATGCCGGTTGGGAGTGGTTACAAGGCCCCGTCGAGCGATCACGTTGCCCCGTCGAGCGGCGACGGTTGCTTGATCCCGGTAAATATTTTTTACTTTCGCGACGATTTACTATATCTTACGCGCCATGCAACACGTCATACCGGAAATAAAGCAAGGGAACGTTGACACGTTTCGATCGTTATTCGAGGAGCTGTATCCCGTGTTGTGCGTCTTTACCTCCAGGTACACCAGGAATCGAGAACAGTGCGAGGACATCGCGCAGGAGGTGCTGCTGCTCTACTGGGAGCGCCGCGACCGTTTCGATCATCTTTTTCAAGTGAAAAGTTTTCTCTTCACCTCCGCGCGTAACCGGGCGCTGAACTTGATCAAGCGGGAGAAGGTGAATCGTGATTTCTTGCGGGCGCGCCGCGTCGAGAGCGACGAGTTCTACGAGGAGAACCTCGTCGAGCAGGAGACTTACCTGCTCGTGCGGCAGGCGATAAGGGATTTGCCGCCGCGGTCACGCACCGTCATCGAGTTGTCGATGGAGGGGCTGACGACGCCGGAGATCGCCCTGGCGATGAGTATCTCCGGCGGCACGGTGCACTCGCTGAAGAAAACGGCCTACCGCAAGTTGCGCGAGCAGTTGCGGGATCTCTACCTGGTTTTCCTGTTCTCGATCTGATTCCCTGTCTTTTTTTTTGATGCTCGACTACCCGTGTTCCGTCGCGAGATTGTTATACCGCGAAAAAAAACATGGAAAGCATGGAACACGTGTTATTTCGACTGGCCGGCGCGTTGGCCGCTCGCTTCACCGGGAACGGGACGCGGGAGGATGACCGGGTCATCGAGGAATGGGTCGACGGGGACGAGCGTCGCGACGCCCTCGTCCGGGGGCTGGCGGACAAGCGTCGCTTCGAGGCGCATGTCGAGGAGATACGGTCGTACCCGGCGCGGGCGGCCTGGGAACGGGCGCGATCGCGCGTGACGCGGGGGCGTCGTCTCCGCCGGGTATTGTATCCCGTTGCCGCGGCGACGCTGCTCGCGGGGGCGATGATGGTGTTCTTCCCGCGCGGGGCGACGCTCCCGGCGACGGGGGGCGAGGAGTCTCTCTTCTCGTCCGGCACGACGGGCGCGCGGCTCGCGCTAGCCGACGGGCGGGTGATGAGTATCGACAAGGAGACGACGCTGCTGGTGACCGAGCGCGACGGCACGACGATCGTCGTCGATTCCGGCGGGATGGATTACCGCGGCGACGGGGACGCGACGGCGGGGGTGGTGTACAACGAGGTCTCGACGCCGACGGGGATGGAGTTCCCGCTGACGCTTTCCGACGGGACGCGCGTGTACCTGAACGCCGAGTCGCGGTTACGATTCCCGGTGCGTTTCACGGGGGCGACGCGCGAGGTGGAGTTGACCGGCGAGGCGTTCTTCGAGGTGAAGGCCGACGCGGAGCGCCCGTTCGCGGCGCGTGCCGGCGGTGTCGTGACGCTGGCGACGGGCACCTCGTTTAATACCCGCGCGTACGAGAGCGAGCGGTCGGTGGTGACGACGCTCGTGGAGGGCCGCGTGGCGCTCGTCGACGGGGAACGGCGGTGGGAGATCGCCCCGGGAGAGCAGGGACGGTACGTGAAGGCGACGGGGGAGTGCGACACGCGCCCGGTGGACGCGGGGCTTTACACGGCGTGGCGGTCCGGCAAGTTTATTTTCAGGAACGAGCGGCTGGAGGATATGCTCTCTTATCTCTCGCGGTGGTACGGCTTCGAGTACGAGTTTCACGACGAGGAGGCGAGGGATGTTAAGGTCGGGGCGAACCTTGATCGTTACCGCGACATGGAGCCGATCATCCGGATGTTGCACGATTCGCGGCTGGCGCGGGTCGTTCGTTCCGGGAACAAGCTGGAGGTTTACAGTGAATAACGAGAAACGCGCCGGGCGTTACGAGCACCCGACGCGCGCTATTAATATCAAAGTTCAACACTTTAATAATTCAAAAGTATGGAGAAAAAACGAAGTAATGAGTCCCCCGCCGGGGGAACGTGGAACAAAATTCTTTTTATCATGAAGCTAAAAGTCATGTTAGTGCTCCTGAGTTGCTTGCCGATCTCCGCGGCGGTCTACTCGCAGGATAGCAAATTGTCGTTGCGCGTGGAGAACGCGAGCCTCGAGGAGGTCATCTGGAACCTGCAGAAGAAAACCGGGTTCGTGTTCATGTACGGCACGCGGGAGATCGAGCACGTGCGCGGGTTGAATATCGACGCGCATGAGTTGACCGTGAAGGAGATCCTCGCGATGTGTTTGAAAGGAACGGGGCTTACCCCGGAGGTTACCGGGGACGCGGTGATCATCCGAAAGGAGACGCCGCAACAGCCGGGGATGGTCGTCGTCAAGGGAAAGGTGACGGACGAGAAGGGCGAGCCGCTCCCGGGCGCGACCGTGCAGGTGAAGGGAACGACGCTGGGCGCTTCCGTGGACGTCAAGGGAGAGTTCATGCTGTCGCTCCCCGCGAGGGATGACATCGTGTTGTCGTTTAGTTTTATGGGGATGGTAAAGCAGGAGATCGCGTGGAAGGGGGAGACGACCCTGGAGGTGGTGATGAAGGAGGAGATCGCGCGGATCGAGGAGGTGGTCGTGACCGGTTACTCGACCATCCGTAAGGGAGAGTACGTGGGGGCCATCACGGTCGTGCGCGGTGAGGATGTCTACGTGGCCGGGGAGACGAGCATCGACCAGATGTTGCAGGGGGTGATCCCCGGCATGTCCGTCATCACGCGGTCGGGACAGGTGGGGTCGTCGCCGAAGATCCGCGTCCGCGGTACTTCCACGCTACTGGGAAACCAGGAGCCGTTGTGGGTGGTCGACGGGGTGGTGCAGCGTGACCCGCTGCCGGTGCCCGACAACGACATGTCCATGTCGGCCGATCTCACCGAGATGCGAGAGATCGCCTCGAACGCTATCGCGTGGTTGAACCCGATGGACGTCGAGACGATTACCGTGCTCAAGGATGCCTCCGCGACGGCGATCTACGGGTCGCAGGCGGCCAACGGCGTGATCGTTATCACGACGAAGAAGGCACGCGCCGGGGATATCGCCGTCTCGTACAGCGGTAGTTATTCCATCGGCCAGCGCCCGCGTTACGGTCTCTACGACTTGATGAACTCGCAGGAGGCCATGCAGTTCTCGAAGGAGGTCTACCTGGCCCGCGAGAGTTACACGCAGGAGGTGATGCCGATCGGTTACGGCGGGCTGATCCAGCGGTTGCATAACAAGGAGATCAGCTACGACGAGCTGATCACCGAGTACCGGAAGATGGAACGGCAGAACACGGACTGGTTCGACTTGCTTTTCCGCAATTCGTTTAACCATAGCCATAACGTGAGCATCTCCGGGGGAACGGAGAAGGTCGTGAGTCGTAATTCATTCAGCATCCAGGGGCAGAAGGGCGAGGCCATCGGCAACGATATGCTCACCTTCACGGCAAGCTCCAACACGACGTTCCGCTTCGGGGATAACCTGATGTTGAACCTGCTGTTGAACGGGAGCGTCCGCGAGACGAACGGCTTCGCGTACGGCGTGGCCCCTTTCGATTACGCGTACAACACCACGCGCACCATCCCGATGTATAACGAGGACGGGACGTTCTTCTATCACGAGAAGAGAGGAGAAGGTAGTGTCCCGGTAGCCGGGAAGTTCTCGTACAACTACAATATCCAGAACGAGCTGGACAATACCGGCAACAGTAACGCGACCAAGACGCTGGGCAGCACGATTGACCTGCGCTGGAAGGTGTTGCCCGAGCTGGAGTACCAGGGGTTGTTTTCTTATAACGCCTCCTCGTCCGAGATAAAGACCTACGCCACGGAATTGTCTTTCTACATCACGCAGAAGCGAGGCTACGAGTACGGGACGATGCTCCCGAACTCGACGGAAGAGCTGGCCAGCCCGTTGCCCTTCGGCGGGCTGGTGCAAATAGTGGACGCGATGAACCGGGATTACTCGTTCAGGAACAATCTCGTCTACAGCAAGACGTTCAATGACGCGCACCACCTGATCCTCCAGGCGGGGATCGAGATGCGCTCGGCTACCACGAACGGCAACACGAATACTCGCTACGGCTACTTGCGTTACCGTGGCGAGAGCTACGCCTCCGTACCGCTGTCGTACCTCAAGGGAACAACGACTACCCCAAACACGCTACACGAGGCAATGCGCGATAATGCAAGTATCGTCGACCGGAAGAATAACACGCTTAGCGAGTACCTCTCCGTCGTGTATAACTACAACGAACGCTACACGCTGAACTTTAACGCCCGCCTCGACGCGTCCAACCGCTTCGGGCAGGACGAGAACAAGCGATTCCACCCGACGTGGTCTATCGGCGGCAAGTGGCGTATCGGCAACGAAAGCCTCTTTAATACCGCCACCTGGCTGAATACATTCGACGTCTCGGCCTCCTACGGCTACCAGGGAAACGCCGTGGAGTCCGTCTCGCCGCACCTGATCGCCACGGACGGCGGGCACAGCACGTTGTTCAAGCAATACGTCCTGAACATTAAATCGCTGCCCTACCCCGACCTGGGCTGGGAGGAGACGAACTCGTGGAATCTCGGCGTGGACGTCACGCTGTGGAATAACCGGTTGAATGTAACGGCCAACCTCTACCGCAAGGTGAGCGACGTGCTCTCGTCGAGGGAAGTGATCGTCGAGAACGGCATGAACTCGGCTACTATCTTCGGATCGAAGATGACCAACCGCGGGTATGACTTCGTCGTCAACGTGGTTCCCGTGCGGACGAAGGATTTCACTTGGCAGTTCTCCGTTAACTCCGGTCTCGCCCGCAACACGATCACGGAAAACGATCGCGTCAACAGCCGGGACGAGTACATCAGCGGCGAGGCGATTGTCAACGGTGAAGCCTACCATACTTTCTACTCTTACGCCTATGACGGGCTGAGGGCTACCGACGGGCGACCGCTATTCAAGTACCCGAAGTACGAGGGCGTTCATATCGGCGATCCCCTCGAGGAGGAACAAAAGACGGAGGAGTTCCTCGACTATCTCGTCAAGAGCGGCACGACAGAACCCGATTTCTCTGGCGGCTTCAGCACGATGCTCCGCTACAAGAAGTTCTCCGCGCGGGCACAATTCGCCTTCTCTTTCGGCGCGCAGGGCCGCTTGCCGGTGTTTTATAGCTCGGCGGGCGCGCCTACCCCGGAGCAGAACGTGCCGCGCTTGCTGAAAGAACGCTGGCAAAAGCCGGGCGATGAATTGAAAACAGACATCCCCTCCATCCCGCACGGGAGTTTTCACCGCCTTGACGTGCCATTGCCTCACCCGGGCAGTTCACCGGTCACTATCAGCCCCTACACGATGTATAACACCTCCGACCTGCGCGTCGCGGATACCGATTTCATTCGCTGCCGCAACATCTCGCTGTCGTACGACGTGTCAACGGAGCTGCTGAAGAAGTTCTACATGAAACGCCTTTCCGTCTCCGCCAGCATGAGCAACCCGTTCCTCGTCGCCTTCGACAAGGACTGGAGAGGCTACGACCCGGAAACTGTCGGCTGGCCTGCCCGCCGCACGACATCGCTCTCGATAAACATGACGTTCTAACCACAAAATACACGAGACATGAAATATAACATGCTTTCAACCATCGTCGGAATACTCCTCCTCGCGAGCGCCTGCTCCGACTTTCTGGAAGAGAAATCGCAGGACGAGGTGATCCCCAAGACTACCGCGGATTTCCGGGAGTTATTACTCGGATCCGGTTACCTCGGCAACAGCGAACCGGCCGCTATCCTCTACTACATGGACGACGATGTCGCCCTTAACTTCGCGCCCAACAATACCGGCGGGTACACGTATGTCGGTAGCGCGAGCGTTGTCTCCAACGCCCCGCTCTTCACCTGGCAGCCCTATTATGCCGACTATAGCGGCCACGAGACGCCCATCAACGAAAATCCCGCCAGTACTCCCTACGCCCGCTACTACGAGCGGATCAAGGGATGTAACGCCGTGCTCGACTACGTCGACGACGCCA